>NZ_QBJB02000029.1:0-1533 GCF_003057675.2 Pantoea sp. RIT413 | reverse complement strand
TAGCCTTCTCCGTCCCCCCTTCGCAGCAACACCAAGTGCAGGAATATTAACCTGCTTCCCATCGACTACGCCTTTCGGCCTCGCCTTAGGGGTCGACTCACCCTGCCCCGATTAACGTTGGACAGGAACCCTTGGTCTTCCGGCGAGCGGGCTTTTCACCCGCTTTATCGTTACTTATGTCAGCATTCGCACTTCTGATACCTCCAGCATGCCTCACAGCACGCCTTCTGCGGCTTACAGAACGCTCCCCTACCCAGCAAACTCGCGTTCGCTGCCGCAGCTTCGGTGCATGGTTTAGCCCCGTTACATCTTCCGCGCAGGCCGACTCGACCAGTGAGCTATTACGCTTTCTTTAAATGATGGCTGCTTCTAAGCCAACATCCTGGCTGTCTGTGCCTTCCCACATCGTTTCCCACTTAACCATGACTTTGGGACCTTAGCTGGCGGTCTGGGTTGTTTCCCTCTTCACGACGGACGTTAGCACCCGCCGTGTGTCTCCCGTGATAACATTCTCCGGTATTCGCAGTTTGCATCGGGTTGGTAAGCCGGGATGGCCCCCTAGCCGAAACAGTGCTCTACCCCCGGAGATGAGTTCACGAGGCGCTACCTAAATAGCTTTCGGGGAGAACCAGCTATCTCCCGGTTTGATTGGCCTTTCACCCCCAGCCACAGGTCATCCGCTAATTTTTCAACATTAGTCGGTTCGGTCCTCCAGTTAGTGTTACCCAACCTTCAACCTGCCCATGGCTAGATCACCGGGTTTCGGGTCTATACCCTGCAACTTAGCGCCCAATTAAGACTCGGTTTCCCTTCGGCTCCCCTATGCGGTTAACCTTGCTACAGAATATAAGTCGCTGACCCATTATACAAAAGGTACGCAGTCACCCCCATAAAGAAGGCTCCCACTGCTTGTACGTACACGGTTTCAGGTTCTGTTTCACTCCCCTCGCCGGGGTTCTTTTCGCCTTTCCCTCACGGTACTGGTTCACTATCGGTCAGTCAGGAGTATTTAGCCTTGGAGGATGGTCCCCCCATATTCAGACAGGATACCACGTGTCCCGCCCTACTCTTCGAGCTCACAGCAAGTGCGTTTTCGTGTACGGGGCTGTCACCCGGTATCGCGCGCCTTTCCAGACGCTTCCACTAACGCACAAGCTGATTCAGGCTCTGGGCTGCTCCCCGTTCGCTCGCCGCTACTGGGGGAATCTCGGTTGATTTCTTTTCCTCGGGGTACTTAGATGTTTCAGTTCCCCCGGTTCGCCTCGCAGCACTATGTATTCATGCTGCGATGATGCACTGGGTGCACCGGGTTTCCCCATTCGGACATCGCCGGCTGTAGCGGTTCATATCACCTTGCCGGCGCTTTTCGCAGATTAGCACGTCCTTCATCGCCTCTGACTGCCAGGGCATCCACCGTGTACGCTTGGTCGCTTAACCTCACAACCCACAGGCGTTTTGAACGCTGTGAATCGCGATAATCTTGAGACCCGGCCGCATCGCGCATCGTTCTTATTACGGAGAACGAATACGACG
>NZ_QBJB02000028.1:0-4260 GCF_003057675.2 Pantoea sp. RIT413 | reverse complement strand
CAAGTAAGAGAGCCCTGAACACGCGTTCAGGGCTTTTTTACGTCTGCAGAAAAGCAAAAATTCCCTGCTAAAAACATCAAAATCCCCACTCCTGTTTAGTCAATCGGGTAAACTACGGCCAGATCACTCAGTAAAGGCCGTGAAATGTCCAGCCCAGGTACCTCCCTTAAAGCATGTAATACGCTCGGTCTTGAGATCGACGCACAATCGCTGATTATCGCTGATAGCGCAGAAGCCATTACCGCAGCGTGGCACTCCAGCCAGCAGCGCAATCAACCCTTTATTATCCTCGGTGAAGGAAGCAATGTTCTGTTCCTCGAGGATTTCAACGGCACCGTCGTCGTTAATGCCATCAAAGGTATTCAGCCTGAAGAGCATGAAGAAGCCTGGCATGTGCACGCTGGCGCCGGTGAAAACTGGCATGAGTTAGTGGAATATACCCTGAAAAAAGGGATCCCTGGCCTGGAAAACCTGGCGCTCATTCCAGGTATGTCAGGCTCCGCTCCGATCCAGAATATCGGTGCCTATGGCGTAGAGTTTAAAGATGTCTGTCACTATGTCGATGTACTGCATCTGCCTACATCAGCCACTAAAAGGCTCTATCGTGAAGAGTGCGGCTTTGGCTATCGCGATAGCATATTTAAACACGCGCTCAAAGATGATTACGTCATCATCGCGATCGGACTGCGCCTGATGAAAGCGTGGAAACCGGTACTGAGTTATGGCGATCTGGCAAAACTTAACCCGGCGACGACTACCGCCTGGGATGTCTGCCATGCTGTATGTCAGATGCGTCAAAGCAAACTGCCCGATCCGCGCGTTACCGGAAATGTGGGCAGCTTCTTTAAAAACCCGCTTGTTTCAGCTGAGCAGCTGACAGAGCTGCTCGCGCAGTGGCCTGCAATACCACACTATCCTCAGCCTGATGGCGAGGTAAAACTGGCGGCAGGCTGGTTAATCGACCAGTGTCAGCTTAAGGGCTTCAGCGTAGGCGGCGCCGCCGTACATCGCCAGCAGGCGCTGGTTCTGATCAATCAGGATCGCGCCACGCCGCAGGAGATTGTTACACTGGCACATACGGTGCGGCAGCATGTGGGTAAGAAGTTCAATGTCTGGCTGGAACCTGAAGTGCGTTTTATCGGCGCCAATGGCGAGCGTAATGCAGTTGAGGTTATTGCATGAAAGATCAAAGCGTCCCTCTCAAGCTGGCTGCGTTGCTGGCTGACGGTGAATTCCACTCAGGTGAACATCTGGGTGAAGCGCTGGGCATGAGCCGTGCTGCAGTTAATAAGCACATACAGACTCTGAAAAGCTGGGGTCTGGATGTCTTTACTGTGACAGGAAAAGGCTACAGCCTGGCTGCGCCTCTGCAGCTGCTGGATGAAGCGCTTATCCATACTCATCTGGAGACCCCGGGTATCGCCGTTATTCCGGTTATAGACTCAACCAACCAGTATCTGCTTGATCGCATGGATCAGCTTGAGTCAGGTTTTGCCTGCGTTGCGGAGTACCAGCAGGCAGGACGTGGACGCCGCGGACGTAAATGGTTTTCGCCTTTTGGAGCCAACCTCTATCTGTCGATGTACTGGCGTCTGGAGCAGGGACCAGCTGCTGCGATGGGGCTGAGCCTGGTCATAGGGATTGTCATGGCGGAAGTGATTCAGTCCCTTGGCGCTGAAAATGTCCGTGTGAAGTGGCCAAACGATCTCTATCTTAACGATCGTAAACTTGCTGGCATCCTGGTTGAACTCACCGGTAAAACCGGCGATGCGGCGCAGATTGTTATGGGGGCAGGCATCAACCTGGGAATGCGGGGTGAAGGCACTTCAGAAATCAATCAGGGCTGGATCAACCTGCAGGAAGCGGGCGTGACTATCGATCGCAACCAGCTGGCAGCCAGTATCATTAACAGTCTGCGTGCGGCGTTACCGCTTTTTGAGCGCGACGGTCTGGCTCCCTTTATTCAGCGCTGGGAAAAGCTGGATAATTTTATCAATCGTCCGGTTAAATTACTGATTGGTGAGCGCGAAGTTTACGGTATTGCGCGCGGGATAGATAAGCAGGGTGGCCTGCTGCTGGAACAGGAGGGAGTGATTAAATCCTGGGTTGGCGGGGAGATCTCACTCAGGCCAGATAACGGTTAGCCACAGCACTATGATAAAAGCCCTGCACGCAGGGCTTTTTGCTGTTACTTCCTCAGCCTTACGCTCTGAACGGCGTGGTTAGCCTCTTTGGTCATAATCAGGCTGGCGCGCTCACGCGTTGGCAGAATATTTTCTTTCAGGTTAAGACCGTTGATTTCCTGCCACAGCCCGCGCGCAATGTTAACGGCATCCTCTTTCGGCAGCTGCGAATAGTGATGAAAGTAGGAATCGGGATCGCTGAAAGCACCTTCACGGAATTTCAGGAAGCGGTTGATGTACCAGCGTTCCAGTAAGGTTTCCGGAGCATCCACATAGATTGAGAAATCCACAAAGTCAGAAACAAATACGTGATGCGGATCGTGCGGGTAGTCCATACCGCTCTGCAGCACGTTAAGCCCTTCCAGAATCAGGATATCAGGCTGCTCAACCACTTTATCGCCGTCAGGGATGACATCATAAATCAGATGCGAGTAGACCGGTGCCGTGACCTGGCTGGCGCCCGACTTGAGATCGGAAACAAACTTTACCAGGCGATGCATATCGTAGGACTGCGGAAACCCTTTCTTCTTCATCAGACCGCGCTCTTTCAGCACGGCATTCGGATGCAGGAAACCATCAGTGGTGATCAATTCTACTTTGCGATGTTCCGGCCAGCGGCTAAGCAGCGCCTGCAGCACGCGCGCAGTCGTGCTTTTTCCGACGGCAACGCTGCCGGCAATGCTGATGATATAAGGGATCTTTTGCCCGTTGGTGCCGAGAAACTGTTCCAGTACGGCCTGACGTCGCAAATTAGAACTGATGTAGAAGTTCAGCAGACGTGATAGAGGAAGATAGATCTCAGCAACCTCATCAAGAGAGAGATCTTCATTGATACCGCGCAGGCGCTCAACTTCACGCTCATCCAGTGTCATAGGCACTGAGTCACGCAGCGCAGCCCACTGCTGTCTGTCGAATTGCAGATAAGGGGTGGTCAGTGGCGTTGTTTTTCTACTCATAAGCATATATCTGACCGCAAAGTGTGGTTCATCCCTGCCTCATCATGAAGCGTCCTGAACGCGATTGCGCGTCATAGAAGATAAATTAACGGAAACAGTGGGCAGGAGGTTAACACCAGTGTCACTTTAAACAGAAGCAAAATGATGATCGTGCGAGCGCTTTCGCAGAACACGCCACATTTTTTTCACCTGGTGGAATGAAAAAAGCTGTGTTTTTCTATCAGCTGCTAAAAAAACCAGTAAATAGTTTAACCCCGGGCAGTTCAGTCAAAGAGAAAACAGAGCGTAGCCGCTGAACGCGGTGGTGAACATTTGTACCAGATATGAGTGAAGAAGCGACAGTAATGCCTGCTGTTGAGAGCTTTTGCACAAATAGTAAGCAAAAGAATAAAAATGATGATTTTCTTGTTGCATCTCGGAGCCGGTCTTCCTAGAATGCGCGTCACTTGATGCCGGCTTAGCTCAGTTGGTAGAGCAACTGACTTGTAATCAGTAGGTCACCAGTTCGATTCCGGTAGCCGGCACCATCAAGTAGGTGGGATTCCCGAGCGGCCAAAGGGAGCAGACTGTAAATCTGCCGTCACAGACTTCGAAGGTTCGAATCCTTCTCCCACCACCATCTCAGCCTCCTGGTTGGGCATCAGGTAAGAGTTTACCTGATGGGTGAGTTCAAATCTCTCACCTCCGGATTCAGATTGCACATCTGTGTGGTCAGGGTCAGTCGGAAACTCTGACTGGCTCGAATAGTAAAAGGTCTTCTTTTATTATTCAAAAGCTACAGAAAGAACAGGTAGCCGAGTTCCAGGATGCGGGCATCGTATAATGGCTATTACCTCAGCCTTCCAAGCTGATGATGCGGGTTCGATTCCCGCTGCCCGCTCCAGATGTGCTGATATGGCTCAGTTGGTAGAGCGCACCCTTGGTAAGGGTGAGGTCCCCAGTTCGACTCTGGGTATCAGCACCACTTCCTTTATCTCTCTCCTGATTCTCTCTCTGTAAAACTAACATCGGGCACTGCCTGGTTAATGTGACGATATCTTTGATATATTCGTGTCTTAGAGGGACAAGCGATGGCTAAAGAGCAATTTCAGCGTAACAAACTGCACGTAAACGTGGGCACC
>NZ_QBJB02000027.1:0-5361 GCF_003057675.2 Pantoea sp. RIT413 | reverse complement strand
AATAAAGATTGTAGAGAAAACTACTTTAATTATGAAAAGGATTTCATATGATAAAAAAACCCGAAAAAGGACAAGTAATTAATACGAAAAACCATCCCGATAAAAGTATCGATCAAAATTCATCTTCGCATAGGGTACATTGCGTTAGTGTAAGATTTAATAATAAAGAAATGAAAATCATTGATATTAAACGGGGCTCGACGAATAAAAGCGTATGGCTTCGTAAATTAGCTTTGAATAAAATCATCCCTTTAATACCAGAGATTAATATCGAAGCCTGGAAAGCTTTAACTGAAATATCACAAAAGCTAAATCGAATTGCGATCCATATAGATGGTAAGAGCAAAGATAGCCAGCTCACTCATACAGAGCTTTTCGCTGTGAAACGACAACTACAAGAGCTTCGCCAGCACCTGCTAAATGCTGACAACATATGGAGCAAACCCTATGAAGGGTATGCAGAAGATCAAAAGGGGTAAGAGCTTCGCTGGTGTTGTTCGTTATGCATTGCAGGCGGGAGCACATCATAAAAGTGCTCCAGTCGTAATCGGGGGCAATATGCTGGGTGGCTCCGCTCTTGAACTGATTTCCGAATTCAATGGCACAAAACAGCTTCGGCCAGATGTCCAGAAACCAGTATGGCATAACTCCCTCCGTTTACCTGATGGTGAATCATTATCGAATGACCCGTGGGTAACCATAGCTGACGACTACATGAAAAGGATGGGATTCAGTGATACTCATGTTCGTTGCTATGTACTTCATGACGATCCGGCTGGTCAGCACATACACATTATCGCAAGTCGTATAGACCTCAATGGAGGGAAACTCTACTTGGGTAGGAACGAAAACCTCATCAGCACCCGGATCATCGGTGAACTCGAAATCGCTCATGGTCTGACAGTGAATCGCCACGGGTTTAACAGACACCTCCGAGTCATTTAAGATGGCTTAAAGAGAGGTGCCCATGAGCGGTAAGCGTTATCCCGAAGAGTTTAAAATTGAAGCAGTCAAACAGGTTGTTGATCGCGGTTATTCAGTTGCCAGCGTTGCAACACGTCTCGATATCACCACCCACAGCCTTTACGCCTGGATAAAGAAGTACGGTCCGGACTCATCCACTCATAAAGAACAGTCAGATGCTCAGGCCGAGATCCGCCGGCTCCAGAAGGAGCTGAAGCGGGTTACCGACGAACGGGACATATTAAAAAAAGCCGCGGCGTACTTCGCAAAGCTGTCCGACTGAGGTACGTCTTTATCCGTGACAACAGCAGTTGCTGGCCTGTTCGTCTGCTCTGTCGGGTGCTGAATGTTCATCCCAGTGGCTTTTACGCCTGGCTTCAGCAGCCGCATACTAAGCGCCACCAGGTAAATCTGAGACTGACGGGACAGATTAAACAGTTCTGGCTGGAGTCCGGTTGCGTTTATGGTTATCGCAAGATCCATGTGGACTTGCGGGATAGCGGGCAACAGTGCGGAGTGAACAGAGTCTGGCGACTGATGAAGCGTGTCGGGATAAAGGCCCAGGTCGGGTACCGGAGCCCGCGGGTACGCAAAGGCGAGGCCAGTATCGTGTCACCCAACAAGCTCCAGCGACAGTTCAATCCGGATGCTCCGGATGAGCGTTGGGTAACGGACATAACCTACATCAGGACTCACAAGGGCTGGCTGTATCTGGCCGTGGTTGTTGACCTGTTCTCACGCAAAATTATCGGCTGGTCAATGCAATCCCGGATGACAAAGGACATTGTCCTGAACGCACTGCTGATGGCTGTATGGCGGCGTAATCCGAAAAGAAAGGTGCTGGTCCACTCTGACCAGGGCAGTCAGTATACAAGCCATGAGTGGCAGTCATTCCTGAAATCACACGGGCTGGAAGGAAGTATGAGCCGTCGCGGTAACTGTCACGATAACGCGGTTGCAGAAAGCTTTTTCCAGTTACTGAAACGAGAGCGCATAAAGAAAAAGATCTACGGAACGCGGGAAGAAGCCCGCAGCGATATTTTTGATTACATCGAAATGTTTTATAACAGTAAGCGTCGGCATGGTTCGAGCAATCAGATGTCACTGACAGAATATGAAAACCAGTATTATCAACGGATCGGAAGTGTCTAGATTATTCGTGGCGATTCATCCATGCTTTTTAGAACTCTCTCGCTGTGGGAATCAGACCATTTCCTTTTACAGGCAGTATGCCAGTACCTTGCGACAGCCTCGAATGTCAGAGCTTCGCTCTGCTCGATCTTGTCTGCTTTTTTCTTCTCGGAAGGGTCAATACCATCAGATACCAACTTTTTGGCCTCATCTCGTTTCCTGCGAGCTTCACCAAGAGAGACCATTGGGTAGACACCCAATGCTAAAACTTTTTGTTTACCGTCGAAACGATATTGAAGTCGCCAGTATTTTGAGCCATTGGGGTTGATCAGCAAGTGCATCCCCTGCCCATCAGTGAGTTTGAAAGGTTTGTCGGAGGGCTTGGTAGTCCTAACTTTGATATCCGTGAGAGCCATCAGTTGATACCTCCAGTGTTGGTACCAAAATCAATCGAACCGGGAATACCATCAGTTATACCATCATCAGTTGGTATATGTTCAAGGAATTGAGTAGACGTAGACAGACTAAGAAAAGCCAAAAACCTGCTTAACTTACTGTTTTTATGGACTAAAGTAGACGTTAGTAGACTTGAAAAAAGCTTTGTATGGTGCCGAAGGCCGGACTCGAACCGGCACGTATTTCTACGGTTGATTTTGAATCAACTGCGTCTACCGATTTCGCCACTCCGGCATGGATAAGGATACGGAAAACGCTGGCGATTATACCGTTACCCGTGGGGTGTGCAACCGCTATTGAGTAGCGCGTGCGCTGAGCGTTGAAAAAAACAGCGTCATCATCTCATCAAAAACCAGAACACTCTCAATCTGCATGGCCCTGCCCGCTTCTCCGGAACTTTCTGAGATCTTCCTCCTCATATCCTGCATTATCGGCGTCTGAAAGACGGAACCATGAGGTTATACATGAGTAAATCAATGCAACGCGGCGTTTGGGCATGGGGTATGGCAGCAGCACTGGTCGCGGGCAGCGCGTCGGCGGCGAGCTGGCAGGATCAGCTGAGCAGCGCCGCTTCACAGCTCTCGCAGCAGCAAAACAGCAATACCACCAGCAGCAATGGCGCGCAGAGCGGCGGGCTGTCGCTCTCCACGCTGACCGGCCTGCTGAACGGCGGCGATAAAGCGGTAAGCGCCAGCAATATGACCAACGCAGCGGGCGTGATGGAGTACTGCGTGCAGCATAACGTGGTGGATAACAACGTGAAGTCGGTGAAAGAGCAGGTGCTGAGCAAACTCGGCCTGAGCACGCCGGCGGCGCAGGAGCAGAAAACTGATTATCAGCAGGGAATCGCGGGCCTGCTCAATACCGGTAATGGCCAGCAGCTTAACCTGCAGAGCCTGAGCAACTCGCCAATGGGTGAGAAGCTTAAAACCAAAGCGTGTGATGTCGTGCTGAAGCAGGGCAAAAAATATATCGGCATGTAATCAGCGCCGTGTGCCGGGCTGCTGTCCCGGCCTTATCGTGCTGATGAATGAGATTTTTTATGGCCAGATGCGTACGCTGCTGGCCTCCCCATGTTTTTCTGTGCGCCCTGACGCTATAGTGAGATTTTGCAGCAAACAGGACAGCGCGCATGAAAGGCATCAACATAGCGATTTACTTCGATCCCGATCTGATTCGGCTCTGCGTACATGAGCAGGATGACAGCTACCTCAACCAGACCTTTCAGTATGACGACAGCGTCATTGAAGAGATCTATCAGTGGCTGGAACAGTACACGCCAAAGCGCACCCATATCTGCCTGATTGAGCACGACACCGCTGATATCCTCGCCGATGAGCTGACCGATAACGGCTATCACGTCCATCAGGTGAGCCAGCATGACCTGCTGAGCTGGTTCGCCAGCGAGCCGCCTGCTACGCCGGATGGATCGCCGGTGCGCGCCCTGCTGCGCTATCTCGAGAGCGAACGCCCGGCGGAGTATGAGTCGCGCACGCCGCAGATCGAAGCGCTGATGGATCTGCTGGATGAGCTCGACGCGCTGGAAGGCGTGGATGAGGTGGAGGATGAAGATAGCCTGCCGGATAACGTGCTGCGCCTGATGAAGCAGAAAAAAATCAGCGCTGATGATGCCGCGCAGCGCCTGCTGCCGGAGGTCAATGAGCGCATCCGCGAACACCTCATTAACTACCCCGAACTGATGACGCCGGAGCTGCTGGAAGATTTTTTCCCCGAGATGATCGAAGCGCTCGACACGCCAAAGCACTGAGTAATACATCCTGTCACAGGGCCGCGCACGCGGCCCTGCCCTGCGGAGATGCATGATGCTGGAACTCTTCAAAGCGATAGGCCTCGGGCTGGTGGTGATCCTGCCGCTGGCCAACCCTCTGACGACCGTGGCGCTGTTTTTAGGGCTGGCGGGCGAGATGAATTTTCAGGAGCGTAACCGTCAGGCGCTGCAGGCGTCGGTTTATGTGTTTCTGATCATGATGGTCGCCTGGTACGCCGGCAACGCGGTGCTGCACACCTTTGGTATCTCGATTCCCGGCCTGCGCATGGCGGGCGGACTGATTGTCGCCTTTATCGGCTTTCGCATGCTGTTTCCGGCAAAACCGGTCGGCCATTCGGTAGAGGCGCGCCATAAAAAAGATGAGCAGGATGCCAGTGACGATCCGCGTGAGACGGTGAATATCGCCTTTGTGCCGCTGGCGATGCCGAGCACCGCCGGCCCGGGTACCATTGCGATGATCATCAGTTCAGCCTCAACGGTGAAAGCGGGCGTCGATTTCCCCGCTTGGGTGGTGATGGTCGCCCCGGTGCTGACCTTTCTGGTGGTAGCCCTGATTTTATGGATTTCACTGCGCAGCTCCGGCGCGATTATGAAGCTGGTAGGCAAAGGCGGCATTGAAGCGATTTCGCGCCTGATGGGTTTTCTGCTGGTCTGTATGGGCGTGCAGTTCGTGATCAACGGCGTGCTGGAAGTGGTGCGCACGTTTCATTGAGTTTTGTGCGGGCCCCGTAGGGGGCGCATTTATGCGCCCCTGGTTAAATCCGGGCGTTATTGAATGTCGTGCGGGCATCGGCCAGGGCGCCATGAATGGCGCCCCTACGGGGGATGGATATTATCGAATGTTGTACGAGTCCCGTAGGGGGCGCATTTATGCGCCCCTGGTTGAATCCGGTCGTTATCGAATGTCGTACGAATCCCGCAGGGGGCGCATTTATGCGCCCCTGATTAAATCCGGGCGTTATTGAATGTCGTGCGGGCATCGGCCAGGGCGCCATGAATGGCGCCCCTACGGGGGATGGATA
>NZ_QBJB02000026.1:0-14359 GCF_003057675.2 Pantoea sp. RIT413 | reverse complement strand
ATGTTAAAGCTATTAGTTTTGTTTCAATAATATATTGGCATAAAGGGTTTACTTCGCAATAGTAATTATTTAAACCCTCTAAAACGGAAACAATGGCTGTTGTTCCAGAGCCACAAAATGGATCTAAAATTGTTTTGGCTTTAGGAGCAAATCGTGAAATCAAGCATTTCACAAATTCGGGAGAATAACCCTCTAAATATGGGTACCAATCATGCATTGGACTACCTTTGCCACCGCTAAAGGTTGATTGCAAACGCATAAATGATTTTTCATTTTTCTGATTCACAAATTTTTTTGCCAAAATATCTTTTATAAATGTTGACTTGCCTACATTCTTTTCATTTGCGATTGTTTCTAGTTTTTCATATGATTGTATGTTAATCATATCCCTCAGGGTGGCTGAACTTAAATGTTTGATATTATTGTATAAATTATATTCACTTTCAGAGAAAGCAATCGTAATCCCAGTCTTGTTAGCCGAGGAACATTTGTAATCTGAAAAGTAAATCTTCTTAGAAATCTGCATGTTAATTCATATCGTTGTGAAGAGTGTAACTAACATAGCATATGGGTAATGTGTTTTGAAGATCCAATCTGTAATTGAAGCGTTTTTGAAGGTAGTGATAATCAATTAAAACATAAATAATTCAGTAGGTTAACTGAGAAAAGATATTGTTTTTAATGCTATGTATCTCGCTTTACATGCAATTGCAAAGTTGATGAGTGGTGCTCATAATACTGTTCGATTATCATCAATCGGGACTGATGGTATCAATGATGGTATTATGTCCAATGTAGTAAATTTTAATCTATTAAGATCATAAGGATAGTTGCGATGTTCGAGTCCGGCCTTCGCACCAAAGGTTACAGCTAAGTCGCTCATGAGCGGCTTTTTTTGTGTCTGGAATTTGGCATCTGCTAGGTCTTCGTCGGTTTTCCTCCCGCCTTAAATCTGTCTGGTTTGAGTTATTTCGGTTTAATGATCTTTGTATCTGACATTAAGGCATATCAAAATGTCTTTGCTGAAAAAATTTGGGGATTATGTATTTAGTACAGCACATTAAAATCAACGAAAACTTAAGAATTAATCAGTTGATGTGGCGCTGTACGTTGCCCGTGAAGACGCAGGAAGCTAAGATAAAAGCTTATAAGCCATCAGCATATGCACAGGCTACACATCGACAGACCAAAATCCAATGATGAATAAATCTAATTTTAAGTTCCTGAAAGGTGTTAACGATTTTACTTATGCCATCGCCTGTGCGGCGGAAAATAATTATCCGGACGATCCCAATACTACACTGGTTAAAATGCGTATGTTTGGTGAAGCGACGGCTAAACATCTTGGCCTGCTGCTAGGTATACCGACATGCGAGAGCCAACACGATCTCCTGCGTGAGCTGGGCAAAATTGCGTTCGTTGACGACGCTATCCTATCTGTATTCCACAAGTTGCGCCGGATTGGTAACCAAGCGGTTCATGAATACCATAACGATCTCGACGATGCACAGATGTGCCTGCGGCTCGGCTTCCGTTTGGGTGTCTGGTATTACCGACTGGTCACTAAGAATTATGACTTTCCTGTGCCTGTTTTTGTGTTGCCGGAACGTGGCGAAAATTTTTATCACCAGGAAGTGCTGACGCTGAAACAGCAGCTGGAACAGCAATCACGTGAAAAAGCGCAGAGTCAGTCAGAGCTGGCAGCCCAGCAGCAAAAATTGCTCTCTCTGAACGGCTATATCGCTATTCTGGAAGGGAAGCAGCAGGAAACAGCACCACAAACGCAGGCACGACTTGCGGCGCTGGAAGCCCAGTTAGCTGAGAAAAATGCAGAACTGGCTAAACAGACCGAACAGGAACGTAAGGCATACCAAAAAGAAATTACCGATCAGGCCATCAAGCGTACGCTCGAACTCAGTGAAGAAGAGAGCCGTTTCCTGATTGATGCACAGCTGCGTAAAGCAGGCTGGCAAGCCGACAGCAAAGCTTTGCGCTTCTCCGAAGGCGCGCGCCCGGAGCCGGGAGTTAATAAAGCTATTGCTGAGTGGCCAACCGGTAAAGATGAAACGGGCAAGCAGGGCTTTGCGGACTACGTTTTATTTATTGGCCTTAATCCCATCGCAGTAGTAGAAGCGAAGCGTAAGAATATCGACGTTCCCGCCAAACTCAATGAGTCCTATCGCTACAGTAAATACTTCGATAATGCGTTCTTGCGCGATACGTTGCTGGAAGAGTACGCGGCAGAAGACGTGCACGAAGCGGTGCCGCTATATGAAATCAGCTGGCAGGATACCAGCGGTGAACAGCGCTTTAAAATTCCCTTCTGCTACTCCACCAACGGGCGCGAATACCGCGCAGCGATGAAGACCAAAAGTGGCATCTGGTATCGTGACGTCCGCTACACCACCAACATGTCAAAAGCATTACCGGAGTGGCATCGCCCGGAAGAGCTACTGGATATGCTTGGCAGCGATCCGCAGAGGCAAAATTTGTGGTTTGCTAATAATCCGGAGATGAGCGAACTGGGCCTGCGCTATTATCAGGAAGATGCTGTTCGGGCGGTAGAAACTGCCATTGTGAATGGGCAGCAGGAGATCCTGCTGGCGATGGCGACCGGTACCGGCAAAACCCGTACCGCGATCGCTCTGATGTTCCGTCTTATCCAGTCCCAGCGTTTTAAGCGCATTCTCTTCCTGGTGGATCGCCGTTCTCTGGGTGAGCAGGCGCTGGGCGCATTTGACGATACGCGTATTAATGGCGACACCTTTAACAGCATCTTTGATATCAAAGGGCTGACGGATAAGTTCCCCGAAGACAGCACTAAAATTCATGTAGCCACGGTTCAGTCGCTGGTCAAACGCACTTTGCAATCGGACGAACCTATGCCGGTTGGCCGTTACGACTGTATCGTCGTCGATGAAGCACACCGTGGCTACATTCTTGATAAAGAGCAGACTGAGGGTGAACTGCAATTCCGCAGCCAGCTTGATTATGTCTCAGCTTATCGCCGTATTCTCGACCATTTTGATGCTGTGAAAGTCGCACTGACCGCCACACCCGCGCTGCATACGGTGCAGATCTTTGGCGATCCGGTTTACCGTTACACTTACCGTACCGCGGTCATCGACGGTTATCTGATTGATCAGGATCCGCCGATTCAGATCACCACCCGCAATGCAGAGGATGGCGTTTACCTTGCTCAGGGTGAGCAGGTAGAACGCATCAACTCGCAGGGTGAAGTGATTAACGATTCCCTGGAAGACGAGCAGGATTTTGAAGTCGCCGACTTTAACCGTAAGCTGATTATCCCTGCGTTTAACCGCGCCGTCTGTAATGAACTGACGGACTATCTTGATCCCACCGGCTTGCAAAAAACGCTGGTGTTCTGCGTTACTAACGCTCATGCCGATATGGTGG
This sequence comes from Pantoea sp. RIT413, assembly GCF_003057675.2. Lineage (NCBI taxonomy): Bacteria > Pseudomonadati > Pseudomonadota > Gammaproteobacteria > Enterobacterales > Erwiniaceae > Pantoea > Pantoea sp. RIT413. The sequence continues at coordinate 10,942 of NZ_QBJB02000026.1, read as the reverse complement.
TGGAAGAGCTGCGCGCTGCGTTTAAGAAAAAGCATCCGCAGCTGGAGCACGACGCGATTATCAAGATTACCGGCGATGCCGATAAAGACGCACGCAAAGTGCAGACCATGATCACCCGCTTTAATAAAGAGCGACTGCCGAATATCGTCGTCACCGTTGATCTGCTCACCACCGGCGTGGATATTCCGTCAATCTGTAATATCGTTTTCCTGCGCAAGGTACGCAGCCGCATTCTGTACGAACAGATGAAAGGCCGTGCAACGCGTCTGTGTCCGGCGGTGGCGAAAACCAGCTTCAAGATTTTCGACTGTGTCGATATCTATAGCTCGCTGGAAAGTGTCGATACCATGCGCCCGGTGGTTGTCCGTCCTCAGGTCGAACTGCAGACGCTGGTCAATGAAATCACCGATTCCGAGACTTACAAAACCATCGAGGCGGATGGCCGCAGCTTTGCCGAGCACAGCCATGAACAGCTGGTCGCCAAACTGCAGCGTATTATTGGTCTGGCCTCGTTCAACTGCGATCGCAGCGAAAACGTAGATAAGCAGGTGCGTCGTCTTGATGAACTCTGCCAGGACGCGGCGGGCGTTAACTTCAATGGCTTCGCTTCGCGTCTGCGTGACAAAGGATCGCACTGGAGTGCTGAAGTTTTCAATAAACTGCCCGGCTTTATTGCCCGACTTGAGAAGCTAAAATCTGACATCAATAGTCTGAACGATGCGCCAATCTTCCTCGATATTGACGATGAAGTGGTAAGTGTTAAGTCGCTCTATGGTGAGTACGACACGCCGCAGGATTTCCTTGAAGCTTTTGATGCTCTGGTGCAACGTTCCCCGAATGCGCAGCCCGCCCTGCAGGCAGTGATCAATCGTCCGCGCGATCTTACACGCAAAGGACTGGTCGAACTGCAGGAGTGGTTTGATCGCCAGCACTTTGAGGAATCTTCCCTGCGCAAAGCGTGGAAAGAGACGCGTAATCAGGATATCGCTGCCCGCCTGATCGGCCATATCCGCCGGGCAGCGGTGGGTGATGCGCTGAAGCCGTTCGATGAGCGAGTCGAACATGCGCTGGAGCGCATCAAAGGCGAAAACGACTGGAACAGTGAGCAGTTAACCTGGCTCGACCGTTTAGCTACGGCGCTGAAAGAGAAAGTGGTGCTTGACGACGATGTTTTCAAAACAGGCAATTTCCATCGGCGTGGCGGCAAAGCGATGCTGCAAAAAATCTTCGACGATGATCTCAACAGCCTGCTCGATAAGTTCAGCGATTACATCTGGGACGAGCCTGCTTAACGCGTTATCATCCCCGGCAATGTCATCATCTGCGGCCCTGAACAGGGCCGCAGTCTATTTATGGAATACCCAATGAACAATAACGATCTGGTCGCGAAGCTATGGAAGCTCTGTGACAACCTGCGTGACGGCGGCGTTTCCTATCAAAACTACGTTAATGAACTCGCCTCGCTGCTGTTTTTGAAAATGTGTAAAGAGACCGGTCAGGAAGCGGACTACCTGCCAAAAGGCTATCGCTGGGATGATCTGAAATCCCGTATCGGGCAGGAACAGCTGCAGTTCTACCGTAACCTGCTGGTGCATCTGGGCGCTGATAACCAGAAACTGGTGCAGGCGGTATTTCAGAACGTCAACACCACGATCACTCAGCCTAAACAATTGACCGAGCTGGTCAGCAATATGGATTCGCTGGACTGGTATAACGGTGCGCACGGAAAATCCCGCGATGACTTCGGCGATATGTACGAAGGGTTGTTGCAGAAGAACGCTAACGAAACTAAATCCGGTGCCGGTCAGTACTTCACCCCGCGTCCGCTGATTAAAGCCATCATCCACCTGCTAAAACCGCAGCCGCGTGAAGTGGTACAGGACCCGGCAGCGGGTACGGCAGGTTTTTTGATTGAAGCCGATCGCTATATTAAGTCGCAGACTAATGATCTCGATGATCTTGATAACGATACGCAGGATTTCCAGATCCATCGTGCCTTTGTGGGCCTGGAACTGGTACCGGGCACCCGTCGTCTGGCGCTGATGAATTGCCTGCTGCACGATATCGAAGGCAACCTCGATCACGGTGGCGCGATCCGCCTGGGTAACACGCTGGGTAGCGATGGTGAAACCTTGCCGATGGCGCATGTGGTCGCGACTAACCCACCGTTTGGCAGCGCGGCGGGAACCAACATCACCCGTACTTTCGTTCATCCGACCAGCAACAAACAGCTCTGCTTTATGCAGCATATCGTTGAAACCCTGCTTCCGGGCGGCCGTGCGGCAGTGGTGGTGCCGGATAACGTACTGTTTGAGGGTGGCAAAGGCTCCGACATCCGTCGTGACCTGATGGATAAGTGTCATCTGCATACCATCCTGCGTTTGCCGACCGGCATTTTTTACGCCCAGGGCGTGAAGACTAACGTGCTGTTCTTCACCAAAGGCACTGTGGCAAAACCGACTCAGGATAAGAACTGCACCGATGACGTGTGGGTATATGACCTGCGAACCAATATGCCGAGCTTCGGCAAGCGCACGCCGTTTACCGAGGAACATTTACAGCCGTTTGAGCGCGTATATGGTGAAGACCCGCACGGCTTAAGCCCGCGTAGCGAGGGTGAGTGGAGCTTTAACGCCGAAGAGACGGAAGTAGCCGACAGCGAAGAAAACAAAAACACCGATCAACATCTGGCGACCAGCCGCTGGCGCAAATTCAGCCGCGAGTGGATCCGTACGGCGAAATCCGATTCGCTGGATATCTCCTGGCTGAAAGATAAAGACAGTATTGATGCCGACAGCCTGCCGGAACCGGATATTTTAGCAGCAGAAGCGATGAGTGAGCTGGTACAGGCGATGGGCGAACTGGATGCGCTGATGCGTGAACTCGGTGCGAGCGATAAAGCCGATGCGCAGCGTCAGTTGCTGCAGGAAGCATTTGGTGAGGTGAAGGAATGAGTGAAGGGAAACTGCCGGAGGGGTGGGTTCCGTGCAAACTCGGTGATACCCTGTTAAAAATCGTAGGAGGAGGAACGCCGAGTAAAGCGATTCCCGAATATTATCGGGGTGATATTCCGTGGATGAGTGTCAAGGATATGAATAAGCATACCCTTATAGATACTGTCGATCACATTACTCCAGATGCAGTTAAAAACAGTAGTACCAACATCATACCGGCGGGCGTACCAATCATAGCTACCCGTATGAGTTTAGGCAAAGTTGTAACTGCATCTTTTGATTCAGCAATAAATCAAGACTTAAAAGCATTATTTCTAGCCAACGGTATAGAGCGTAATTTTTTCATACATTGGTACCGAGCACAGGCTCAACTGATTGAAAGTTTAGGAACGGGAACAACTGTTAAAGGGATTCGGCTAGAGGTATTAGATTCGCTTGCAATGAATCTTCCACCACTTGCAGAACAAAAAATCATCGCTGAAAAACTCGATACGCTGCTGGCGCAGGTAGACAGCACCAAAGCACGTCTTGAGCAAATCCCCAAAATCCTGAAGCGTTTTCGTCAGGCGGTATTAGGTGCAGCGATGAACGGAACATTAATGGAGATTCATGAAAGCAGACCTCATCCTTTATGTGATCAATGGCAATGGCCTGGAATACCATCAACATGGTCTGTCCTGACATACTCAGAACTTGTCGATAGCAGACTTGGTAAGATGTTGGATAAAGTGAAAAATACTGGAGTTCCAATAAAATATCTGGGAAACGTTAATGTTCGTTGGTTTAGTTTCAACTTAAAAAACCTTCAGGAGATTTTGATATCCGAAAGCGAACTCAATGAACTCAATCTCAAGAAAAATGATGTTTTAATATGTGAAGGTGGTGAACCTGGTCGCTGTGCTATTTGGTCCGGAGGTGAGAGGGAGGAGGTTATTTTTCAGAAAGCACTACATAGAGCCAGAGTTAGCGAAAAAATAACACCTGAATGGTTAGTTTTGAATTTAAAAAATGATTCAAATAATTTAATGTTATCCCAACTTTTTACTGGGACAACAATTAAACACCTTACTGGAAAGTCTCTTGCTAAGTATCCTTTAAGAGTTCCGCCAGTTGACGAACAATACGAAATCGTCCGCCGCGTAGAACAACTCTTCGCTTACGCAGACACCGTTGAAAAACAGGTCAACAACGCGCTTGCCCGCGTCAACAACCTGACACAATCGATTCTGGCGAGAGCCTTCCGGGGCGAACTCACTGCCCAGTGGCGGGCAGAAAACCCGGAATTAATCAGCGGAGAAAATAGCGCCGCCGCGTTGCTGGAAAAAATCAAAGCCGAACGGGCAGCCAGCACAGGTAAAAAAGCCTCGCGTAAAAAACCCTGATCTTTATTTTTGCGCACCTTGCTGGTGCGCTTTTTATTATTTCCTGCCAGCTAAAGCGTAATTTTTATATTCAAATGATTTTATAAATAGCTTTTTTTGCACTATTTCATACTGGACTTCCTGTCTCTTTCCTGATGATATGTACAGGTATTTAGCGCGGCGCGGATGTGCGCCAACACACCCGCGCCGCTAATCACAACTACTATTTAGAAGGAATAGTAATCATGACTGACACGCATTCTATTGCACAACCTGCTGAACCAGAAGTCCTCGCGGCAAATAATCGCCAAATAACCGTTGGCTATGCGAGCCGCTATCCGGATTATCGTCGGACTCCTGCCATCACTATGAAAGGACAATGGCTGGAAGAGGCTGGTTTTGCCAGTGGTACGGCGGTTGAAGTGAAGGTAATGAAAGGCTGCATTGTGCTCACCGCCCAACAGCAAGAGTCTGAACTCATGCAGTCGCTGCGTCAGGCGTGCAAGCTGTCGGCGCGGAAACAAAAGCAGGTGCAGGAATTTATTCGGGTCATTGTCGGTAAACAGAAAGTCGTCTGAATAAGTAACCGCTCCCGGTATCGCATCGGGAGCGGTTAACTATCACGAAGCGATTACCTCCGCCAGCACATCGGTTGCTCAGTACTCTTCGCTGTTGGCCACGTTCCCCTCCTTACAGGCCAGCGCCATATTGCCTGACTGGAAAGAAAAATTGTATTCGAAATCAAAGTGATACCACTTTGATGCAAAGTTAATGCGCCAGTACTTTACTCATTCATACTCATCTGAATTTGTTGCTGTTACCGTTAAATGAATAGTGACTTGATTAAGATTATTCCGATAAGATGTATTAGCCTCATTTCTAAATCGCCCTACACACGGAGTATGTGATGGTTCAGGATCCCGCTGCATTAGCCCCTTTCTTTCATTTTCATATAGCAACAAATAATCAATATAACCCTGGCTGGAGAGAGCCCTATCGTCAGCTGGTAGAAAAGATTCAGGCCGAAAAACCCAATTTCTCGGCGGATACGATCCGGCAGATTTGGTATGAACGCGACAACGGTATCTCCAGTCTCAGGCAGGGTGGCATGTCTCTGGCTGAATTCGAAAATGCGAAGGAGGAGTTGTTCAATCTTACCTGTCAGATTGCGAAAGGATGCACGCAGGAGAATTATGAACAAGTGATTAATCGCCTGATTCAACTGAAAACAAACGGAGTATTAAAAAAGGTTTACCGGGCACTGTGCCATCGTGCCTTTGCTGCGTTCTACCCGACGCAAATTACCAGCGTTGTGAATACCAGCAACTTTTTCAGCTGCTACAACTATTGTAATAACCATTTTCAGCTTGATCTCCCTCAAGGGCAGGAGTGGTTCGCCAGCAATATAGTGCTGAAAAAAACCTTACATCAGGCGCTGGGGGATGATGTTGACCCTATTGAACTGAATATGTCACTCTGGCATCTCTATGAGCAGGTGATCCCCAGGAAGAATGATATTGCCTCTATTGGCAGCGAGGCTGCTGTGATCGATGACGATCAGGACGAGGAGATGGCCACTCCACAACTGCCTAAAAATACCATCCTCTACGGCCCTCCAGGCACCGGTAAAACGTACCGTACTATCGATTTGGCTGTCCGCGCTTGCGAACCTGCAGCTTATTCACAGCAGTTAGGTAAAGATGAAAGCGAAAGACGTCGCGAGCTGAAAAAAATTTATGACCGTCTGGTTGCTGAAAAACGTGTGCGCTTTATTACCTTCCATCAAAGTTTTGGCTATGAAGAGTTTATCGAGGGACTAAGAGCGGAAACCACCGAAGATGGTGACGTCAGCTACGAAATCAAACCGGGCATTTTTAAGCAGATCTGTGAAGATGCTACGTTTGGACACGCCGGGGTTCAGCAAAAGCTTGATGATGCACTAATCCGTCTGCAAGAGCGTCTGGCTGAAGAGGGAAGCATTACCCTGAAAACGCAGCATGGTAAGGCCTTTCAGCTGGCTTACAAACTCAAGACCTGCTTTGGCATTTTTCCGTTGCAATCGAAAAAAGCGGATTTAGGGAAAGGTTACAGTGCTTACCTTAAAGATATTCGCCTGATGTACCAGGACTCGCAGGTAAAAGTACACAACCCGTCCTATGTGCGCAGCATTCTTCATCACCTGATTGAAAAAGAAAAATTACCTTCACATTCACAGGGACCGGAACCGGAAAAGCGGCAGAACTATGTCCTGATTATTGATGAGATTAACCGTGGCAATATCTCCAAAATCTTTGGCGAACTGATCACGCTGATAGAGACGTCTAAACGTGCCGGAGAGCCAGAGGCGTTAAGTGTAATGCTACCTTACTCTTCTGATACGTTTAGCGTACCGAACAACCTTTATCTGATTGGCACCATGAATACCGCCGATCGTTCGCTTACCGCACTGGATACTGCCCTGCGTCGTCGATTCGAGTTTCAGGCCATGCTGCCTGACACCGATGTTCTTAAAGATACCGTTGTTAAAGGTATCGACCTGAAACGTCTGCTGCAGACCCTGAATGATCGTATCCAGGTACTGTATGACCGTGAGCATACCCTGGGCCATGCCTTTTTCATTCCGGTTGTTCAGGCGAAAGATGACGAGGACCTGGCATTTAGGCGGCTCAAACGGATATTGCGAAACAAGGTGCTGCCGCTGCTGGAAGAGTATTTCTACAACGACTGGCAAAAAATCCGCATGGTGCTGGGCGATAACCAAAAGGATAACAAATCTCATCTTCAGTTTGTGCGCGAGGTAAAAGACCAGAAAAAGTTTGCTGATCTCTTTGGTCAGAGCGGGACCGATGAACTGCATGAGATCGGTGCCAGTTTCCAGCTTACTCCTGAAGAAGACGAAGTCTGGGACAATCCGCTGGCCTGGCAACAAATCTATGTTCCACATAAAGAGGATGCGGAGCCGGGGAAATGAGTTCGCGGCAGCGTTTTACAGTCTTTGAATATGGATATCTGGTCAGTGACAAAGACAGCGGGCGCGTAAATTATGCGCTCGCACTACCTGCACATCTGTTCGGGTGGCTTGAACAGCGCTGCCTGAGTGATGATGCGGATAATACCCATCGTCTGCTCACCCTGCGCAGTCAACGTGGCGTGAAAACGCTGCAGGTAAAAAACTATGCTGGCGTTATCTCTCTTCCGGGGAATGCGTTTATCGAAGTATTGCCTAAAACCGGGCGACATGATGATAACGTTGACACTGCACGCCGGCAGCTTTTAATGATGCTGCGTACGCTAAAATCCTTTCGTCATATTGCCACGTCCGTATCCAGTGTCAGAACCTCGAAAATGCCGCTGATGGATATTTTTATTCAGCAGTTTATCGATAGTGTGCAGCAGATTGTGAGGAAGGGGCTCAAGCGCGACTATATACGCCAGCAGGATAATCTCCCCTGGATGAAAGGAAAGTTAAGGGTCTCAGCGCAGTTAAGTAAAAACTGCGTGCGTCGGGATCGTTTTCAGGTGGAGTTTGATGAATACAGCGCCGATCGTCCTGAAAACCGGATACTCAAAACTGCGATTGATAAAATCTATCGGCAGGTCAGTAACCCTCAATTACTTCTGCAAATTAACTCCCTGAAAATGTATTTTGACGACATTACATCTGTCGGTGATGTCAATGTTGCCTTCGGCCAGGTACGTCTCGACCGGCATATGAACCATTATGAACATGCGCTGGCATGGGCGAAGCTGATTCTTCTGGGGCAGTCGCCTCACTGTATGCAGGGTGATGCTAACGCAATTTCACTACTTTTCCCTATGGAAGCTGTGTTTGAATCTTTTGTAACTGCATGGATGCGTCATCATTATAACGATAACTGGCATGTAAAGGCTCAGGTAGATTCGCATACCCTGGTTCATCTTAATGGCAAAGGTGTATTTAAGCTCAAACCCGATATCTATCTGCAACCTCGCAGGGAGTATGAGAAACAGGCGATGATTTGTGATGTTAAATGGAAAATGGTCGAAGGCGGAAAGGCGACACTCGAACAGTCGCAGACTGACCTTTACCAGATGCTGGCCTATGGCGTTAACTATCAAAAAGGAGCAGGAGATATGCTGCTGATTTATCCTTCACATGAGGGTTTTAAACAGCCGTTGCCTCATCCCTATGAATTCAGCCATCAACAGGAAAACCCGCTGCGTTTATGGGTAGTGCCATTTTTCATTGGTCACAGTTTGCAAAGTTCTGCCCTGCGTTTTCCTGAGGGGAAAAGCCTGATTTAAAATTCCTGCTTTTATCTTTCCCATAGTTAGCCATATTATTGACAGGTAATATCCTCGCAACAATGCGGCGATGTTCACTTTTTTCTGAGTGGACATCGCTGCGCATTTCTTGCTGGTTTACTTTTTGGTTTCCGCCTGTGGTAATTTTTCAAGTGTCAGCAGTTCCTGACTCTTTACCCTGCGGCATCGGGAAACTGCATCCTGAAGCCTGCTGCGAACACTATCATCATAGTCGGTATCCAGGAGTTGATATTGAAGGCTATCTTTATATGATTGAATAATATTCAGCGGACAGATCAGGCGTATGTCTCCGAGCGAATAAATTTTTACCGCCTTAAGCAGGTAGTATTTTTTATCTGAAGATCGTTCTTCCTGCCAGGCTGAATCTCTGAAATATTCAGCAGGATAGGATGCGGACGGGACGCCATAAATATGAGGGGCCAGATCCATTATCCCGGACGTTTTAAGGAACATCGTTAGTATCAGAGCAGGTACCATATGCACAAATGTAAAAATGATAAATAGTATTCCAGCCATTATTCCACCAGTCACTGTTACCTGATGCAATAAGGTAGTTCGGGATCTTAATCTGAGGAACGCAACGCCAGGTATCAATGAGAAAACAATCAGAAAAATAGACAGTGATATTACCGTCAGCGCCTGCCAGAACTCGTTTGTCCCTTCCGGGAATTCCAGGGTGCGAAGAAATAATTCAAGAGGGAAAATATATATACAGGCTGCAAGAGAGAAAAGAGTTGGCTGTAAAACATGCATGAAAAGAAAGCTTTTTATCTTCTTTCTCTTATTTTCCGTGCTTACCTGTCTGTATGTTATTGAGCCATTGAACCACAGAGAAAGTGTAAAGCTGCAAAGCCAGATAGTACTTAACTGAAGGAATACATTCTGTGCAACTTCTCTTTCTGAGTTACGCATGAGAAAGAAATAGCCAAAAATTATTAGCGTTGATAATAGCGAGGTCAGAAGAATTATTTTGATATTGTTTTCTGTCAGTTCGTCACGAAAACGACTTTCCCCCTGATAGTTGAAAATAAAAAGTCCGGTCAGCAGCGAGGGCATAAATAATACAATGCAAAAAAGAAGCATGCTGACACAGGCAAAGACCATCAGGTAACCAAACAGTGATGAGAAAGAGATGCTGTCAAAAAATAGTCCGGTTTGACCGATACGTGCAAGGTGCGACCATACGAAGAGCGCTGCAATTGACGTTGACGCAAATGCGGGTGTAAGGATCGTTAAAAACCAGGCGCGCAGTTTTATAAATCGCTTGTTGATTCTGTTATTTTCCATATTCTGATACCCAACCAAATCTTGACATTTTTTATTTTTAATCAATGTATTACAGGCATGGCGCATTAAGGCCTTGCCGGGTGATTGTCTCCGGTTGTTGCATTTGATGAAAGCAAATCTGCCTGCCTGAATCCTGCATGCAAAGCTATATACATTTTTTGCTGATGTGGCATTACATACCCCGCAGACGTCTTTTTATATGAACTTCAGTTTGCGGCTACAGGCGCTGTTAGCAACATACCGCTACTCTCCGGATACCCCATACGCCTCCCACAGCAGAAAGCCACAAACCTGATCCGGATCAAAAAAAGCCGCTTTTTCTCTTTGCCGCGCTGCGCTTTTAAGAATCTGTTAAGAACCCGCCGTATAATAAGCGCTTTACTCTACCTTCAGGATGAAACCATGAAAAAAATAGTGATTGCACTGATTACCCTGACAGCAGCGCTCTCTGCCACCGCCGCGCAGGCTGCCGGCGGTTGTCTGCAAAAACAGCAGTCGATCCAGCAGGAGCTGGAGATGGCGCGGGAATCTGGTAATAAGGCGCGCATCAACGGGCTGGAGAAAGCGCTGCGTGAAAATCAGCAGCACTGCACCGATGCGGGCCTGCTGCAGGAGCGTCAGGAGAAAGTGGCGGAGAAGCAGCAGAAAGTGGCTGAGCGCGAAGCGGATTTGCAGAAAGCGCAGGCCAGCGGCCGCCGCGATAAGATTGAAAAACAGCAGCGCAAGCTCACTGAGGCGCGTGAGGAGCTGGCTGACGCGCAGGCGGAACTGAGCCGCTAAGCACTCAGCGGCAGAGGCGACATCTGCGCGTCTCAGCCGCTGCAAAAATTCACTTCTCCTGCCTGCAAAAAATCCTCACACTGCTGCTTTATTCTGATGGAAAACATGGCATGAAGATACGGTTGCTGCTGGCGCTCCCTCTGCTTAACGCCCTGATGATACCGGCGATAGCTGAAGAAGGCGTCTCGTTTGCGCATAAAGAGTGGGAACTGGCGTGCGATAACACGCTGACCTGTCGTGCGGCGGGCTACAGCG
>NZ_QBJB02000025.1:0-22351 GCF_003057675.2 Pantoea sp. RIT413 | reverse complement strand
CTGGCCAATTCCCGCACGTGACTGAATGACGCGATTTATGGCGGTTGATGCGGTGCGTGCAATAAACCAGAGGCGCATGCCCCCTACGGGGGATAATGTAGGGGCGTCATTAATTAATGACGCCTTGGTCGATTCCCGCACCGGATCCGATGACATCATTCATGACGCCCTGGCCGATTCCCGCCCGTGATTGAATAACGCGATTTATGGCGGTTGATACCGTGCGTGCGATAACCCAGGGGCGCATAAATGCGCCCCCTACATCATCCCCGTAGGGGCGCCATTAATGGCGTCCTGGTCGATGTCCGCCCGTGATTGAATAGCGCGATTTATGGCGGTCGATGCGGTGCGCGTAATAAACCAGGGGCGCATAAATGCGCCCCCCACATCACCCTCGTAGGGGCGCCATTCATGACGCCCGCGTCAATTCCCGCACCGGATCCGATGACGCCATTCATGACGCCCGCGTCAATTCCCGCACCGGATCCGATGACGCCATTTATGGCGACCGTGTCGAACCCGGTGCGGCTGCGATCAGTGCGATTTCCCCTGTGAAATACCGATACCGGTTTGCGAACGAATAAACTGTCCGCGGAACCGTGCACGCTCCTGTGCACCCTGAGCGGAGTGATCGGTGATGGAAAAGAACCAGGTGCAGACAAAAGCGACCAGCATGGAGAACAGCGCCGGGTACTCGTAAGGATAGACCGGGGTAGCGTGACCCAGCACCTGAACCCAGACGGTAGGGCCCAGAATCATCAGCACCACCGCCGTCAGCAGTCCCAGCCAGCCGCCCACCATCGCGCCGCGTGTGGTGAGCTTCGACCAGTACATGGAGAGCAAAATAATCGGGAAATTGCAGCTGGCTGCAATAGAGAAGGCCAGACCGACCATAAAGGCGATGTTCTGCTTCTCAAACAGGATCCCCAGCGCAATGGCAACCACACCCAGCACCAGCACGGTAATTTTAGAGACGCGCAGCTCTTCACGCTCCGTTGCCTGACCTTTGCGGATCACGCTGGCGTAGAGATCGTGCGACACTGCCGACGCGCCCGCCAGCGTCAGCCCGGCGACAACGGCCAGAATCGTGGCGAAAGCTACCGCCGAGATAAAGCCGAGGAACAGGCTGCCGCCTACCGCATTCGATAGATGCACCGCTGCCATATTGGTGCCGCCAATCAGGGCGCCGCTGGCGTCTTTAAACAGCGGGTTTGCACCCACCAGCAGAATCGCACCAAAGCCGATAATAAAGGTCAGGAAATAGAAGTAACCCATAAAGCCGGTTGCCCAGAACACGCTTTTACGCGCCTCGCGCGCATCCGCCACGGTAAAGAAGCGCATCAGAATGTGTGGCAGTCCCGCTGTACCAAACATCAGCCCCAGCCCCAGCGACAGGGCGGAGATAGGATCTTTCACCAGTCCGCCGGGCTGCATAATCGCCGCGCCTTTAGGATGGACCGCCATCGCCTCCGTAAACAGCGTGTTAAAGCTGAAACCGGTAGCTTTCATTACCATAATCGCCATGAAGCTGGCACCAAACAGCAGCAGCACCGCTTTGATGATCTGCACCCAGGTGGTCGCGAGCATGCCGCCGAACAGAACATAGAGCACCATCAGAATGCCAACCAGTACCACGGCGATATGATAATCAAGGCCGAACAGCAGCTGGATAAGCTTGCCGGCCCCCACCATCTGCGCAATCAGATAGAGCGCAACCACCACCAGCGAACCGCAGGCAGAGAGGGTGCGGATCGGCTTCTGCTGCAGCCGGTAGGAGGCCACATCGGCAAAGGTATAGCGTCCGAGATTGCGCAGCCGCTCAGCGATCAGAAACAGGATCATCGGCCAGCCGACCAGAAAGCCGAGCGAATAGATCAGCCCGTCATAGCCCGAGGTATAGACCAGCGCCGAAATACCGAGAAATGAGGCGGCGGACATAAAATCGCCCGCCATCGCCAGGCCATTCTGGAAGCCGGTAATATTGCCGCCTGCGGTGTAGTAGTCGCTGCGTGAGCGGGTGCGCTTTGATGCCCACCAGGTAATACCCAGCGTGAACGCGACAAACACCACAAACATGATTATCGCTTCATAGTTGGTCGCCTGCTGCTGGACGTCGCCGGTCAGCGCATCGGCCGCCAGTACGCCCGCTGGCGCCAGCGCCAGCAGAATCGGGAGCGCGCGCTTCATGATTTTACCTCGCTGACGATCTGTTTAGTCAGGCGATCAAACTCGCCATTGGCGCGCCAGACATAGACGCCGGTAAGCAGAAAAGAGACCACAATCAGGCCCACGCCAATCGGAATACCGCGCGTCACATTGGTACCGGCATGCAGCGGCGTGCCGAGCCAGCCGGGCGCAAACGCGATCAGCAGGATAAACCCGACATACAGGACCAGCATAATAATGCTCAGCAGCAGCGCAAAAGACTGGCGCTTATGGACCAGCTCCTGAAAACGGGGGTTATTTTCTATTTGTTGCCAGACGGCTTCCTGTTGATTCAGGGTGTCATTCATCACAGTTTCTCCAGAGGCAAAGCAGACGGAAATCTCACATTAATGTGATTTAACGGATTGAATATTCTGGTTATCAGGGTTGTGCGATGGTGAACAGCATACGGCGTAAGGTGAACTAACGGAGAGAAGCCTGCCGGGGACAGGCTGATGCTCTCCGCTGATAAGGGCAACGATTACGGCATGGCGATCGACTGCTTCTCCTCCAGTAATTTCTCTACTACACCTGGATCGGCCAGCGTAGAGGTATCGCCAAAGTTGCTGGTATCGCCCGCTGCAATTTTGCGCAGAATACGCCGCATAATTTTACCGGAGCGGGTTTTCGGCAGCGAGTCGGTCCAGTGCAGCACGTCCGGCGTGGCGATAGGGCCGATCTCTTTGCGTACCCAGTTGCGCACTTCCGTATACAGCTCCGCTGACGGCTCTTCGCCCTGATTCAGGGTGATATAGGCGTAAATGGCCTGCCCTTTAATGCTGTGCGGAATACCGACCACGGCCGCTTCAGCAATTTTCGGATGTGAAACCAGCGCGGACTCAATCTCTGCCGTGCCCAGACGATGTCCGGAAACGTTCAGGACATCATCCACGCGTCCGGTGATCCAGTAGTAGCCATCTTCATCGCGCCGCGCGCCGTCACCGCTGAAGTAGCGATGCTTAAACGTGGAGAAGTAGGTCTGTTCAAAGCGTTCATGATCGCCAAACAGCGTGCGCGCCTGACCAGGCCAGGAGTCATTAATAACCAGGTTACCCTCGGTTGCGCCCTCAAGCTGATTGCCTTCGTTGTCCACCAGCGCCGGCTGTACGCCAAAGAAGGGTTTGGTGGCCGAGCCCGCTTTCAGCTCGGTTGCGCCCGGCAGCGGCGTGATCATAAAGCCGCCGGTTTCAGTCTGCCACCAGGTATCGACGATGGGACAGCGGCTGTCGCCAATCTTTTTGTAATACCACTCCCAGGCTTCCGGATTGATCGGTTCACCCACGGAGCCCATGATGCGCAGGCTGCTGCGCCGGGTGCCTTCAATCGCCCGATCGCCTTCCGCCATCAGCGCGCGAATCGCGGTGGGCGCCGTGTAGAGCAGGGTAACGTTATGCTTGTCGACGACTTCTGCCATCCGGCTCGGCTTCGGCCAGTTGGGCACCCCTTCAAACATCAGCGTGGTTGCGCCACAGGCCAGCGGCCCGTAGAGCAGATAGCTGTGACCGGTGATCCAGCCGACGTCTGCGGTGCACCAGTAAACGTCGTCGTCATGGTAATCAAAGACATATTTAAAGGTGCTGGCCGCATAGACCAGATAGCCGCCGGTGGTATGCAATACGCCTTTTGGCTTGCCGGTTGAACCGGAGGTGTACAGAATAAACAGCGGGTGTTCCGCTTCAACCGCCACTGCTTCGTGCTCTGCGCTGGCCTGGCTGACCAGATCGTGCCACCAGAGATCGCGTCCCTCATGCCACTCCGTGGTTTTTCCGGTGCGCTTAAATACGATTACCTGCTTCACGCTGGTCACCAGCGGATTTGCCAGCGCGTCATCAACATTCTTTTTCAGCGGAATGGCACGTCCGGCGCGGATACCCTCATCCGCCGTGATCACCAGCTTCGCGTTGCTGTCGACCACGCGTCCCGCCACGGCTTCCGGCGAAAAGCCGCCAAAAATCACTGAATGCACGGCACCAATACGCGCGCAGGCCAGCATGGCGACAGCGGCCTCCGGCACCATCGGCATATAAATGGCCACCACGTCGCCTTTTTTAATCTCAAGCTGCGTTAATACATTTGCCATGCGGCAGACGTCAGCGTGCAGCTCCCGGAAAGTCAGCGTTTTACTTTCACTGGCGTCATCCCCTTCCCAGATAATGGCCGGGCGATCGCCCCGCGTCGCCAGATGGCGATCCAGGCAGTTAGCCGCAAGATTCAGCGTGCCATCTTCATACCAGCGAATAGAGATATTGCCCGGCGCAAACGAGGTATTTTTCACCGTGCTGTAAGGCGTGATCCAGTCGAGAATCTTTCCCTGCTCACCCCAGAAGGCGTCAGCATCGTCCACGGACTGCTGATAGCGCGCCGCATACTCGTCGGCATTAATCAGGGCGTTCGCTGCGATGGCAGCGGGTACAGGATGCTTGTGAATTTGGCTCATGGCTGACCTCCTTGAAGATGTTAATCATATGTCAATCAAAGGTTAATTGAAGAGGGGGCAGGGGCTTTGTTTCGGTTTTGCAGTCTGGATCACGGCCTGCCGGCATGCGCTAAAGCGCGCAAAAACGGCGCTTTTTGCGGCAAAAAAGCAGCGTGCTGAAAGCGGCTGTCAGCAGGCAACAGAGGGTTTTGTGATTAAATGTTAAGCAAACGCGCCGGGCGATAAAATCGTCAGATCTGAATAGCTATGCGGAAAATTATCGAATTAACGCTTTTCATAACAGCGGGTTATAGCCACAGGATAACAGCAGCATTTTATGCTACTGAGCTGCGCACGATTTAAGCTATCGCGCCGGGGGTTGCATTTACCGTAGTGAAAATGGTACTTATCTGGCCGCTGTTCAGCAGGTATCAACTCAGGCTGTATCCTTGCGCTGGCGCAAACCGCCGGCAGAACAAAGCGGAATACAGCCCATTATAACCCTCTATTTTATCGGGCTTTTGCTCACTTCCCTGTGTGTACCATCTCCTGCACCTTCGCAGCAGAGCAAAGGGGTTTTAACTGAGGAAATAACGCGTTATGAAAGGTTTTAAACTCACCCTCGCCTGGCAGATCCTGATTGCCCTGATCCTCGGCATTATCGCAGGAACCGTGCTGCATAATCAGCCAGACGATCGTGAATGGTTAATCACCAATATTCTTACTCCTGCCGGTGATATCTTCATTCATCTGATCAAGATGATTGTGGTGCCGATTGTTATTTCCTCGCTGATTGTTGGCATTGCCGGCGTCGGGGACGCGAAAAAACTCGGGCGTATCGGGGTGAAAACCATTATCTATTTTGAAGTGA
Source organism: Pantoea sp. RIT413 (assembly GCF_003057675.2). Taxonomy (NCBI): domain Bacteria; kingdom Pseudomonadati; phylum Pseudomonadota; class Gammaproteobacteria; order Enterobacterales; family Erwiniaceae; genus Pantoea; species Pantoea sp. RIT413. The sequence goes on along the minus strand of NZ_QBJB02000025.1, from coordinate 16,859 downwards.
TCACCACCATTGCCATTGTGGTCGGCATCACGCTGGCTAACGTATTCCAACCCGGCAGCGGCATTGATATGTCAACGCTGGCAACGGTGGACATCTCTAAATATGAAGCTACCACCGAAGCGGTTCAGGGCGCTCCTCATGGCCTGGTCAGTACCATCCTGTCACTGATCCCGCAGAACATCTTCGCCTCGCTGGTCAAAGGCGATATGTTGCCGATTATTTTCTTCTCAGTGCTGTTTGGCCTGGGTCTGTCGGCGCTGCCGTCGGAACATCGCGATCCGCTGGTCGGCCTGTTCCGCTCGGTATCAGAAACCATGTTCAAAGTGACTCATATGATCATGCGGTATGCGCCGGTGGGCGTATTTGCACTGATTGCGGTGACCATTGCGAACTTCGGTTTTGCATCGCTCTACCCGCTGGCGAAACTGGTACTGCTGGTTTATGCCGCCATCCTGTTTTTCGCCTTTGTCGTGCTCGGTGCGGTCGCGCGCTTCTGCAAGCTGCGTATTACGACCCTGATGCGTATTCTGAAGGATGAGCTGATTCTGGCTTACTCTACCTCCAGTTCAGAGACGGTGCTGCCGCGCATTATGCAGAAGATGGAGGCGTATGGTGCGCCGAAAGCGATCACCAGCTTTGTGGTGCCTACCGGCTACTCCTTCAACCTGGATGGCTCTACGCTCTATCAGAGTATTGCCGCCATCTTTATTGCCCAGCTTTACGGCATTGACCTGTCGCTGACCGATGAGATCATCCTGGTGCTGACGCTGATGGTAACCTCAAAAGGGATTGCCGGTGTTCCGGGCGTCTCCTTCGTGGTGCTGCTGGCGACGCTGGGCAGTGTGGGGATCCCGCTTGAAGGGCTGGCGTTTATCGCAGGCGTTGACCGCATCATGGATATGGCGCGTACGGCGCTGAACGTGGTGGGAAATGCGCTCGCTGTGCTGGTCATTGCACGCTGGGAAAATCAGTTTGATGCTAAGCAGGCCGCCGCCTACGAGCTGCAGCTGCGTATGCAAAGCGCCACCTGATCCGCTACTAAGCAGAACAAAACCCGCCGCTGGCGGGTTTTTTTATGCCTGCAGTAAAAATAAAAAAATTCTGCGCCGCTGCACATGAATTAACAATTCTTTGTGATATAAATTTTTCAGAATAAATTATTCATTTGCAGGAGCGTATTATGACCCTTGATCTCAACAAGATGATCACCGAGAGCCGCAATCCGGCCAGCCAGAATATTGACGAGCTCAGCACGGAAGCGATGCTGCGCGTCATTAATGACGAAGATAAAAAAGTGGCGCTGGCGGTAGAGGCGATTGTGCCGCAGATCGCACAGGTCACAGAGGCGATTGCGCACGCCTTTAGCCAGGGCGGGCGACTGATTTACTGCGGCGCCGGCACGTCCGGCCGGCTCGGTATCCTGGATGCCAGTGAGTGCCCGCCTACTTTTGGTACGCCGCGCGGTCAGGTGGTGGGGCTGATTGCCGGCGGGCATACGGCGATCCTGCAGGCGGTTGAGAACGCGGAAGATAACGCCGGACAGGGCGCACAGGATCTGGCGGATATCGGTTTCAGCCCCCGGGACGTGCTGGTCGGAATTGCGGCCAGCGGCCGCACCCCCTATGTGCTGGGCGCGCTCGCTTACGCACGTGAACAGGGCGCGTTTACCGCCGCGCTGACCTGCAATCCCGACAGCGCGATGGCGCAGGCGGCTGATGTCGCGCTGACGCCGGTTGTGGGGCCGGAGATCGTCACCGGATCGTCGCGCATGAAGGCGGGCACGGCACAGAAGCTGGTGCTGAATATGCTGAGCACTGGCGCGATGATCCGCAGCGGCAAGGTGTATGGCAACCTGATGGTGGACGTGGAAGCTACCAATCAGAAACTGGTTCAGCGCCAGATAAACATCGTTAAGCAGGCCACCGAATGCGACGACGTCACGGCTCAGCAGGCGCTGACGGCGTGCGGCGGCCACTGCAAAACCGCTATCGTCATGGTGCTGGCGGGCCTGACGGCGGAAGAGGCGCGCGCGCTGCTGGATCAGAACCGCGGGTTTATCCGCGCCGCATTACGTGACTCAGGAGTACGCTGATGGCCGCAATCACTGAAACGCTGCTGCGCGATATTCTGCGGGCCGTGGGCGGGCCGGGTAACGTAGCGATGTGCGGCAACTGCATGACCCGCCTGCGCCTGACGCTGGTGAATGCTGCGCTGGCGGATAGCCCGCAGCTGAAACAGCTGCCGGGCGTACTGGGCGTGATTGTCAGCGACGCCCAGCTGCAGATTGTTCTGGGGCCGGGCAAGGCGCAAACCGCGGCGGAAAAGATGCAGCTATTGCTCAATGACGGCACGCCGGCGCAGGATCTGCAGGCGGTCGCCCAGGCGCAAAAGCAGCAGTTAAAAGCGAAACAGAGCAGTGCGCTGCACCGATTCCTCGCCTGCTTTGCCACCATCTTTACGCCGCTTATTCCGGGATTTATCGGAGCTGGCCTGCTGCTCGGTTTTGCCACCCTGACCGAGCAACTGTTTCACCTTAATCAGCCGGGTGAGCACGCCCCGTGGCTGCTGGCGACCGTGGCCTACATGAAAGTGTTTGGCAAAGGACTGTTTACCTTTCTCAGCATTCTGATTGGCTATAACGCGCAGAAAGCGTTTGGCGGCACCGGCGTCAACGGCGCGATTATCGCCTCGCTGTTTGTGCTTGGCTACAGCCCGGAAGCCACCGTCGGGTACTACAGCGGGATGGAGAACTTTTTCGGGCTGACGATCGATCCGCGCGGCAACATTATCGGCGTGCTGCTGGCCGCGATATTTGGTGCCTGGACAGAGAAGCAGCTGCGTAAAATCATTCCCGATAACCTGGATATGATCCTCACCTCGCTGCTGACGCTGCTTATTACCGGCGCCGTGACGTTTCTGCTCATTATGCCGGTGGGGGGGGAGCTGTTTAAAGGAATGTCGTGGCTGTTTATTCACCTCAATAACAATCCGTTTGGCTGTGCCATTCTGGCCGGGCTGTTTTTAATTGCGGTGATGTTTGGTATCCATCAGGGCTTTATTCCGGTCTATTTCGCGCTGATGGAGACGCAGGGCTTTAATTCGCTGTTTCCCATACTGGCTATGGCGGGAGCGGGGCAGGTCGGTGCCTCGCTGGCGCTGTGGTGCAAAGCCGGAAAAGCGTCGCTGCTGCGCAGCCAGATCAAAGGAGCTATTGTGCCGGGGCTGCTGGGCGTGGGGGAACCGCTGATTTACGGGGTCACGCTACCGCGCCTCAAGCCTTTTATCACCGCCTGCTGCGGGGGTGCACTGGGCGGCTTCTTTATCGGTCTGGTGGCCTGGCTCGGCCTGCCGGTGGGGATGAATACGGTGTTTGGCCCCTCCGGCCTGGTGACGCTGCCGCTGATGACGTCAGCACAGGGCATTTTTGCCGGCATGGCGGTCTATCTTGCCGGTCTGCTGGTCGCCTGGACGGGCGGGTTTCTCTTCACCTGGTGGTGGGGCATGAAAAATATCGATTTGGGTTAACGCCCGCTGCGGGCGCTGCTGCGCCCGTAAATATTTACCGTTTCCTCCATTCTGGCTAAATAATGGTGTGAGCCGCAACGCATAATCCTGTTTTCATCTTCCAGTTTTTACCCTTCAATACAGTCATTTATAAAAATTGCTCTTTTTTAGCAGCAAGAAATAAATCATCAGCGCTTAAGTCGTTCCGCTAATCAGCCGATAGATCCGGAATAATGTTTATCAGCCTGAATTGACCAGGGATCTCTGTATGCGCAATAACCAGCCCGTGACACAGCGTGAATTCGTTTTCAATGACGATGCGACGCTGATGTCGACTACCGATCTCAGCAGCCATATTACCTACGCCAACGACGCTTTTATTGAGGTCAGCGGCTTCACGCCGGAAGAGGTAAACGGTCAGCCCCACAACATGGTGCGCCATCCGGATATGCCGCCCGAAGCCTTTGCCGATATGTGGCATACCCTGAAGCAGGGGCAGCCCTGGAGCGCACTGGTGAAAAACCGGCGTAAGAATGGCGATCACTACTGGGTGCGGGCCAATGCGGTGCCGGTGGTACGCGAAGGATGCGTGCGCGGCTATATGTCGGTGCGGACCAAACCTTCAGCAGCGGAAGTGCAGCAGGCTGAAACCCTGTACCGCGATTTTCGCGAAGGGCGCAGCAAAGGACGCTGCTTCTATAAAGGATTGATTATCGGCAGCGGCTGGCGCCGCGCCACCTCACTGCTGAAAACGCTGCCGCTGCGCTGGCGCATTCGTTCAGCGCTGGCGCTGCTGCTGCCGCTGATAGCGGGCAGCGCCTGGGGGGCAGGCCTGACGGCGCTGGCACTCGGCGGCTTCAGCGTTGCGACGGCACTCTGCCTGCTGCTGGCGAGCCTCTGGCTGGAGCAGCAAATTTCACGCCCCATCGAGCGGATGTGCCAGCAGGCGCTGAGCGTGGCGACCGGCAACAGCCATAAAGTCGATCAGCCCGACCGCGTGGATGAAATCGGCATGACGCTGCGCGCCATCGGCCAGCTGGGGCTGATGTTCCGCTGGCTGGTGGATGACGTCAGCGGCCAGGCGATCAACGTCCTCAGTGCCAGTGATGCGATGGCGCGCAGTAACAGTGAGCTCTCCCGCCGGACTGAACAGGCAGCCGCTAACGTGCAGCAGACGGCCGCCACCATGAATGAGATGACGGCCACCGTGAAGAGCAACACGGAAACCGCCAGCGAGGTCAATGCGCTGTCGGGCACCACCAGCCACGCTGCTATCAAAGGTGGCGAGGTGATGCAGGAGATGGCAGGCATGATGGGCGATATTGCCGACAGCGCGAAACGCATCGCCAGCATCACCAGCGTGATCGACAGCATCGCCTTTCAGACCAATATCCTCGCGCTCAATGCGGCGGTAGAGGCGGCGCGGGCCGGTGAGCAGGGTAAAGGGTTTGCCGTAGTCGCGGGTGAAGTGCGCAATCTCGCGCAGCGCAGCGCAAAAGCCGCCAGCGAAATCAAAACGCTGGTAGAGACCAGCGCCAGCCGCGTAGCGTCAGGCAACGACTATGCGGCAGCCGCCGGCCGCACCATGCAGGATATTGTCAGCCAGGTGCAGAACGTGACGACGCTGATTGCGCAGATCAGCGCAGCCACCGCCGAGCAGGCCACGGCGCTGAGCGAGGTCAGCACGGCGGTAGAAGATCTGGATGATATCACCCATCAAAACGCCGCGCGCGTGGCTGAAGGCGCAGAAGCCTCAACCCGCATGGCGCATCAGGCGAACCGCCTGGTTGAGGCGATTAGCGTCTTTCGCTAACGCTTATGCCACTTCCCGCCCGGCGCGCAGCGCGCCGGGTGACGTGCCCGTAATCCGTTTAAAGGCGCGGCTGAACGCAGCCAGCGATCCGTAGCCAAGCTCAAACGCAACGCTCTCTACCGCCTCGCCCTGATCAACGATACGCTCTTTCGCCAGCCGCATACGCAGTTCGGTAAGATAGCGCAGCGGCGTCATGCCGGTGGCGTTCTGAAAGCGGGCAGCAAACACCGAGCGCGAGCTGCCGGACGCACGCGCCAGCCGCTCCACCGTCCAGTTTTCTCCCGGCGCACGGTGCATCGCCGCCATCGCCAGGCTCAGGCGCGGATCGCGCAGCGCCTGGACCAGACCGCTGCCGGCGCCGCAGCCGTTCTCTACCCAGCCGCGCACGATCTGCGCGGCCACCACATCCGCCAGCCGCGACAGAATACCGGCGAAGCCCGCTTTGCGCTGGCGGGTTTCCCGCTCCATCGCATCCAGAATCGGCTGGATTTCCGGATACTGTCTCAGCAGGGTGCTGACCAGCATGACATCCGGCATGGTGTGTACCAGCGGCTGCATACCGCCCAGTTCAAACGCCATGCAGGCGCTGAACAGGATCACATCGCTATCCGCCGGACAGAGATCGGCATCTGCCGCATCGTTGATCGCGCAGACGCTGGGGCAGATGGGCTTACTGTTAAACGTGGTGATCGGTTCACAGTGCGCCGTCTCATCTGAGATCAGCGCATGCGCTTTTCCGTGCGGGATCAGTAACGCATCGCCCGCCTGCAGGGGATAGATCGTACCGGAAGCGGCGCGCAGCAGCAGCGTACCGCGCCCGACAAAATGCAGCTGCGCCCGGCCAGGCGCGTCGTCATACTGCAGGCCAAAAGGCGCATGCAGCGCAATACGCTGATATTTTACGCCGTACAGGCGCATGCCCATCAGCAGCTCGCTGGTTAAATCTTTATAACGGCTCATCGCAATCCAGACGAATTATCAACTAATAAACTTTCTGTATCATAGATCGTCTTACCGCAGCGCTCTATCCTTAGCGAAACTATTTTTTTGTGATGGGGATCGCAAATGAGTCTGGAAACTGAACTGACAGCTGCCCGTGCGGTGGCAGAAAAACCCGCGTGGGGCGCGGTATTTGCCATGGCATTTGGCGTGTTTGGCCTGATCACCGCTGAGTTCCTGCCGGTTAGCCTGCTGACGCCGATAGCCGCGTCGCTGCAGGTCAGCGAAGGTCAGGCGGGGCAGACGGTGACGGTAACCGCGCTGGTTGCGCTGCTCACCAGTCTGGTGATCGGCACGCTTACGCGGCGGTTTGATCGTCGTCTGGTGATGCTGGCATTTACCCTGCTGCTTATCGCCTCGGCGCTGCTGGTGGCGCTGGCGGACAGTCTGCCGATGATCCTGCTGGCACGTGTGCTGCTGGGTATGGCGATTGGCGGCTTCTGGACGCTGTCAACCGCCATTACCATGCGACTGGTGCCGGCGGAGCAGGTGCCGCGCGCGCTATCAATTGTCTTTAGCGGCATCTCGCTGGCGACAATTATTGCGGCACCGCTCGGCAGCTATCTCGGCGATGTGATTGGCTGGCGCAACATTTTTCTGATGACGGGGCTGCTGGGCGTGCTGGCGCTGCTGTGGCAGTTCTTCACGCTGCCGGCAATGCCGCCGGAAAACCGGACGCAAAGCGGCGGCGTGCTTGATCTGCTGCGCCAGGGCGTCATGCGCTGGGGCATGCTGGCGGTGATCCTGATGTTTACCGGACATTTTGCTTTCTTTACCTACCTGCGACCTTATCTGGAGGGCAGCGCGCAGCTTAACGTTAATCAGCTGTCGCTCGCGCTGCTGGCGTTTGGAATAGCTAACTTCTTTGGCACCTCGCTGGCGGGCGTGCTGGTTACGCGCAGCGTCTCGCTGACGCTGACCGGCATGGCGCTGCTGATGAGCGTGACGGCGGTGGTACTCTCCGCAATGGCGCAGCTGCCGTGGCTGGTGGGAGCCGGCGTGGCGCTATGGGGACTGGCATTTGGCTCCATGCCCACCGGCTGGTCAGCATGGATTTCGCGTGCCGTGCCTGATGATGCAGAGTCGGGCGGCGGACTGCTGGTGGCGACCATTCAGCTGGCGATCACGGCGGGCGCGGCGGCCGGCGGCTGGATGTTTGACCTGCAGGGCGCGGGCGGCGTCTTTATGGCAAGCGGCGTCATGATGCTGCTGGCGGCGGTAACCATCTATACGCGCGTCAGGCAGCATGGCTAAGGTGCAGCGGCAGGGCTTTTTCTGATTCAGGGGCGGCGTGTGCCGCCCTTTGCATTTCCGCGCGTTGCTTTGACGGTTTTCTGCACAGATGCGCTACCTTTAGTGACAACTACACCAGGGGGAAAAAAGCGATGAGCCAGTTTTTTATGCATGAAAAGAACGATCTGATTAACGAAGCCATCGAAGGTATTTTACTCAGCACGCCGTGGCGTAACCTGCGTCGTCTCGATTTGGGCGATGATATCCGCGTTGTGGTGCGTTCAGACTGGGATAAAAGCCGGGTGGCGCTGATCTCAGGTGGCGGATCGGGCCATGAGCCGGCGCACGCCGGGTTCGTCGGCAAAGGGATGCTGACTGCGGCCGTCTGCGGTGATATTTTCGCATCGCCCAGCGTGGAGGCGGTGCTTAACGCCATTATCAACGTGACCGGTGACGCGGGCTGTCTGCTGATCGTTAAAAACTATACCGGCGATCGCCTTAATTTTGGTCTGGCGGCTGAGAAAGCCAAAAACCTGGGCTATCACGTAGAACTGGTCATGGTCGAGGATGATATTGCGCTGCCTGAAAACCCGCAGCCGCGCGGTCTCGCCGGCACCGCACTGGTTCATAAGATTGCGGGCTACGCGGCTGAGCACGGGCATTCACTGCAGGAGGTGAAGGCGCTGGCGCAGCGGGCGATTGAGTCTGTTTTCTCTATTGGTCTGGCGTTTGCGACCTGCCATCTTCCGGGTGAGAAGCGCGAAGCGCGCGTGGCGCCAGGCCACAGTGAACTCGGTATGGGGATCCACGGCGAGCCGGGGGTCATTACGCTGGATACGCAGGACAGCGGAAAAATCACCGCTCTGATGACGGATAAACTGGCGCAGGCGCTGCCGGACGGTAAGCTGGCGCTATTGCTTATCAACAATTTAGGCGGTTTTTCGCAGCTGGAGCTGGCGCTGCTGACGCGTGAAGTCCTGCGCACGCCGCTGGCCGCGCGTATTACCCATCTTATCGGTCCCGCTACGCTGGTCAGCGCGCTGGATATGAAAGGCTTTTCACTCTCCGTGCTGGCGCTGGAAGAGCCGTTCCTGCTGGCGCTGCAGGCACCGGTTCAGGTGCAGGGCTGGGTTGCGCCCTATGAGTTTGCGCCCATCAATCTGCAGACGGCAGAGAAAGTCAGCAGCGCGCTCGACTTCGATCCCTCTGAAAATGATGAGGTGGCGGGCTGGATCACGCGCGTTACGCAGACGCTCATCGATCTGGAGAGTGAACTGAATGCGCTGGACGCAAAGGTCGGCGATGGTGATACCGGCTCCACGTTTGCTGCGGGTGCAAAGCGTATTCAGCGCGCGCTGCAGGAGAAGCAGCTGCCGCTGAACGAGCTGCCGACGCTGATCGCGCTGATTGGCGAGCAGCTGGCAGGGGCGATGGGCGGCTCCAGCGGCGTACTGATGTCGATTCTGTTTACCTCCGCCGGACAGCATCTGGAAGAGGGCAGCTCACTGCCGGAGGCGCTGATGCAGGGGCTGGAGCGCATGAAGCACTATGGCGGCGCGCAGCCGGGCGATCGCACGCTGATTGATGCGCTGCAGCCGGCGCTGGAAAAACTGGTAGCGGGCGAATCGCTGACGGCGGCCGCGCAGGCGGCGGCGCAGGGCGCAGAGGCTACGGCGCAGATGAACAGTGCGAAAGCGGGACGCTCAGCCTATCTCAACCAGCAGAGTCTGGATGGGGTAAAAGATCCCGGTGCGTATGCGGTAGAGAAAGTGTTTCAGGTGATGGCAGGCTGAGTTGCCTGCCAGGGTGACACCGCACCAGGCTGCGCCCGCCTTCCCGGCCATGCAGAAGGCGGGCCCAGGATGCCGTTACTCGCCGGCTGGCTCTTTCGCCGCCTCGCGCAGCATCTCCTGATGCGGGATATCCTGCAGGATCTGCTCAAAGCTGCGCAGACGCTTGTAGATAGACATCAGCTCGACCAGCGTCGACCAGGAGGTGATCAGATACTGGAAGGAGGAGCGTACCTGGTCAAACACGTTGAGGATCTGATTCATCAGGCCCAGCGTCAGCGCACCGGCCACGATCGCCGGAAACAGCAGAAACACGCCAAAGACATTATCTACCTGCAGATAGAGAAAACGCGTGACGTTGAAATAGAGGTAGTGGAAGTAGAGCCGGAAATAGTTGTAGCGCACCCGGCTGAACAGCGCCTGCACCGTGGGCGGTGACGCGCGCGACGGATCGTCTTCGCCATAGACCAGCTCTTTACGGTAGGCCGCTTCCACCCGCTGATTGCGGAACTCCAGTCCCGGCAGCTTAATGCCGACCAGCGCCAGCAGCGCGGTGCCGAACACCGACCAGAGAATAGCGGCGATCACCAGGCCATAGGGTATCGAACCGAGAATCGGTATATCTTTCACATGTTTCGACAGCGCCAGCAGCACCGGCAGGAACGCTACCAGCGTCATGATCGCCTTAATAAAGCTGACGCCCCAGTCCTCCAGCGTGGTGGAGAAACGCATCGTATCTTCCTGCACACGCTGTGCCGCCCCCTCCACATGCCGCAGACGCTGCCAGTTGTGCATGTAGTAGCTGTTCATCGCGGTACGCCAGCGGAAAATCCAGTGGCTGATGAAAAAGACGTTGGCGACCAGAATCGTCACGGCGATAAGCGCTATACCGAGAAAGTCGCTGATTTCGCTATAAAACTGGGTTATCTGTACGGCACCCGCTTTGGTCAGCGCTTTCTGGATCAGATCGTAAAACGGCTCATACCAGGCGTTGACCGCCACGTTGACCTGAACGTTGAACCAGGTGACAAAGATGATGAGCGCCGTGCCCCAGACCGACCAGCGCTGCCACGGATGGCGATCGATTATCATCCACGCCAGGGCAAACAGCGCAACCGCAGACCAGTAGTAGCCGTAAAACCAGAGCTGGCTGGCGTGAATAAACCGGCTGGCATTGGTAGGCAGCGGCTGCTGCATCGCGGCCTGCAGTGCGGGCCAGCGCGCCGGCAGGTCGCTGAAAAAGCCAAACCAGGCAAAAATAACAAGCACGCTCCAAATCGCTGCCGAGCTGAAAAATGCGCCGGGCCGCGGAAAAAAGGATTTAAACATAAGCACTCCGCTGTGGTGTAGACACGTTTATACCGCTATTTCTGTTTATCTGTCTGTAGTGGGTTGTTTCCGGGCATGACAATTCCGTCGCCGGAATGTAAACCAGCGCGGGAAAATGTTAAGTATTTTGTGCGTAATTGTTTCGGAAAACTAAATTCGTTACCGTTTCGGTGTTACAATTGTCATCTTGTTACCGGTAACAAACGTGCTGTATCCCTTAAGTCAAGAATAAAAACCATTACAACGCAACTACTTAACCTTCCATGCCGCATTATATGCGGTACTGAGGCAATGTCATGTCAGAACAAAAAAAGGGTCATTCACGTCGTGATTTCCTGCTGAGGACGATCACCCTCGCACCCGCTATGGCGGTCGGTTCAACCGCCATGGGCGTGCTGGTCGCGCCTGCTGCTGCCAGCGATGCAGCAGCGCCAGCGCAGCCGGCACGCGACTATCAGCCAGGCTGGTTTACCGCCGAAGAGTTTGCCTTCATCACCGCCGCCGTGGCGCGGCTGATCCCCAGCGACGAGCGCGGGCCAGGCGCGCTGGAAGCAGGCGTACCGGAATTTATCGATCGTCAGATGAATACGCCTTACGCCACCGGCAGCAACTGGTATATGCAGGGACCTTTTCACCCGGATATGCCGAAAGAGCTGGGCTACCAGCTGCCGCTGGTGCCGCAGCAGATCTATCGCTTAGGCATTGCCGACGCCAATGCCTGGAGTCAGAAACAGCATGGCAAGGTGTTCGCCAGCCTGAGCGGCGAACAGCAGGATGCGCTGCTGAGCGCCTTCGAAACCGGTAAGGCTGAGTTTGCCCAGCTGCCGGCAAAAACCTTTTTCTCTTACCTGCTGCAGAATACCCGCGAAGGCTTTTTCTGCGACCCGATTCATGGCGGCAACCAGGGCATGGTGGGCTGGAAGCTGATTGGCTTCCCGGGCGCCCGCGCCGACTTTATGGATTGGGTAGAGCGCGGTGAACGTTATCCGTTCCCGTCAGTCGACATTCGCGGAGCGAGGGCGTAAGCGTGGCAAACGAATTAAAACAAGTTGATGCAGTGATTGTGGGATTTGGCTGGGCGGGCGCCATTATGGCGAAAGAGCTGACCGAAGCGGGTCTTAACGTCGTTGCGCTGGAGCGCGGTCCGCATCGCGACACCTATCCGGACGGCTCTTATCCGCAGTCGATTGATGAACTGACCTACAACGTTCGCAAAAAGCTGTTTCAGGACCTCTCTAAAAGCACCGTGACTATCCGTCACGATGCGTCGCAGACCGCGGTACCTTATCGCCAGCTGGCCGCTTTTCTGCCCGGCACCGGCACCGGCGGTGCGGGCCTGCACTGGTCCGGCGTGCATTTCCGCGTCGATCCGGTTGAGCTGAATCTGCGCAGCCACTATGAGCAGCGCTACGGTAAAAGCTTTATTCCGGAAGGCATGACCATTCAGGATTTTGGCGTCAGCTACGATGAGCTGGAACCGTTCTTCGACAAAGCCGAAAAGGTGTTTGGCACCTCCGGCAGCGCCTGGTCAATCAAGGGCAAAGTGGTCAATAACGCGCACGGCGGCAACCCGTTTGCGCCGGATCGCTCCAGCGACTTTCCGCTGCCGGCACAGAAGCGTACTTACTCTGCGCAGCTGTTTGCGCAGGCGGCGGAGTCGGTTGGCTATCACCCTTATGATATGCCGTCAGCGAACACCTCCGGACCCTATACTAATACCTATGGTGCACAGATGGGGCCGTGCAACTTCTGCGGCTTCTGCAGCGGCTACGCATGCTACATGTATTCCAAAGCGTCGCCTAACGTCAATATCCTGCCGGCACTGCGTCAGGAGCCGAAGTTTGAGCTGCGCAACAATTCATACGTTCTGCGCGTCAATCTGACCGATGATAAAAAGCGTGCTACCGGCGTAACCTACCTTGATGGTCAGGGACGTGAAGTGGTGCAGCCGGCCGATCTGGTGATCCTCTCCGCCTTCCAGTTCCACAATGTTCATCTGATGCTGCTCTCCGGGATCGGCAAACCTTATAATCCGATCACTAATGAGGGCGTGGTGGGGCGCAACTTCGCCTATCAGAATCTCTCCACGCTGAAAGCGCTGTTTGATAAAAACACCACCACCAACCCGTTTATCGGCGCAGGCGGGGCGGGTGTGGCGGTAGATGATTTTAACGCGGACAACTTTGATCACGGGCCGCACGGTTTTGTTGGCGGGTCTCCTTTCTGGGTTAACCAGGCCGGCACCAAGCCTATCTCCGGCGTGCCGGTGCCAGCTGGTACGCCAGGCTGGGGCAGCCAGTGGAAAGCGGCGGTAGCCGATACCTATACGCACCATGTTTCCATGGATGCGCACGGTGCGCACCAGTCCTATCGCGCTAACTATCTCGATCTCGATCCCAACTATAAAGATGCGTACGGCCAGCCGCTGCTGCGTATGACCTTTGACTGGCAGGATAACGACATCAAAATGGCGCAGTTTATGATTGGCAAGATGCGCAAGATCACCGAGGCGATGAACCCGAAAACCATTATCGGCTCCGCCAAAGCGCCGGGAACCCATTTTGATACGACCTCCTATCAGACCACACATATGAGCGGCGGTGCGATCATGGGTGAAGATCCGCAGACCAGCGCGGTCAACCGCTATCTGCAGAGCTGGGATGTGCCCAACGTCTTTGTGCCGGGGGCGTCAGCTTTCCCGCAGGGGCTGGGCTATAACCCGACCGGTATGGTCGCTGCACTGAGCTACTGGTCAGCGAAAGCGATCCGCGAACAGTATCTGAAAAACCCGGGTCCGCTGGTACAGGCATAAGGAACATGACGATGATGAAATCAGTTTTGGCCCTGATGCTGGGCACCCTGACGTTCAGCGCGCTGGCTGACGATGTGGCCGCCGAATCACTGATCAAACGCGGTGAATATCTGGCGCGCGCCGGGGACTGCGTGGCCTGCCATAGCGCGGCCGGCGGCAAGCCGTTTGCCGGCGGACTGGCAATGGCGACGCCGATTGGCACCATCTACTCCACCAATATCACACCTGATAAAGCGACCGGCATTGGTGACTACAGCTATGACGACTTTCAGAAAGCAGTGCGTCATGGCGTAGCGAAAAATGGCGATACGCTCTATCCGGCGATGCCTTATCCCTCCTACGCGGTTGTCAGCGACGAGGATATGAAAGCGCTTTACGCTTATTTTATGCACGGCGTGGCGCCGGTCAGCCAGGCGAACAAAGAGAGCGACATTCCCTGGCCGCTCTCCATGCGCTGGCCGCTGGCGATCTGGCGCGGCATCTTTGCACCGGACGTGAAAGCGTTCCAGCCCGCCGCACAGGAAGATCCGGCGCTGGCGCGCGGACGCTATCTGGTTGAAGGGCTCGGACACTGCGGAGCGTGCCATACGCCGCGCAGCATTACGATGCAGGAGAAAGCGCTGAACAACGGTGACGGCAGCGACTACCTTGCCGGCAGCAACGCACCGATTGATGGCTGGACCGCCAGCAATCTGCGCGGTGACAACCGTGACGGGCTGGGCCGCTGGAGCGAAGAGGAGCTGAAGCAGTTCCTGCGCTTTGGCCGTAACGATCACACCGCGGCGTTTGGCGGTATGACCGAGGTGGTGGAACACAGCCTGCAGCATCTCAGCGATGAGGATATCAGCGCGATTGCGAAGTATCTGAAGTCGCTGGGCGCCAAAGATCCGCAGCAGGCGGTATTTACCCCGGATGATACGGTAGCGAAAGCGCTGTGGCACGGCGATGACAGCCAGCCGGGCGCGTCAGTCTACGTAGACAGCTGTGCTGCCTGCCATAAAACTGACGGTTCAGGCTATCAGCGCTTCTATCCGGCGCTGCGCGGCAACCCGGTCGTGATGGCTGACGATCCGGCTTCGCTGATCCACATTGTGCTGGTGGGCGGTACGCTCCCAGGCGTGAAAGGCGCGCCGACGGCCATCACCATGCCGGCATTTGGCTGGCGTCTCAGCGACCAGCAGGTTGCGGATGTGGTGAACTTTATTCGCAGCAGCTGGGGCAACGGCGTTACCACCCGCGTAACGGCTGGCGACGTGGCGAAGCAGCGTAAGGATAAAACGGTACAGCCTTATCAGGGCAGCGCGGATATCCACGCATTAGAGAAGTAAGCGCGCCTGCGGAGCGTTAATTATCCGGGCCTTGTGCCCGGATTTTTTATGGGCGAAAAACAGCGACGGATCAGCCAAAGCCAGCGCGGGCGGGGGCTGAACGCGATCGTCTACACTTAGTGGTGAGTGCAAAAGCTCACTAACTGATAAGCGGAGGGAACGATGCAAGTAAGTCCTTATTTGTTTCTGTATGGTCGCTGTGAAGAAGCCATCGAATTTTACCTGCAGGCCACCGGCGGCAAAGTGCTGCAAAAAATGACCTTCGGCGATAATCCGGAGCAGGGAGAGCAGGTGGGCGATAAATCCGCACCGCCGCTGCCACCGGAAAAAATCATGCATGCACATCTGCAGATTGGTCAGGGCGAGCTGATGCTGAGCGACGGCGATACCAGCAAGCCACCGGCGTCTGAGCACGCGGGTTATGCGGTAAGCCTGGCAACCACTGACGAGAAAGAGGGCAAAGAGTGGTTTGATAAACTCTCTGCTGGCGGCAAAATCACGACCGAATGGCAGAAAACATTCTGGTCAGACGGCTTCGGCATGTTTATCGATAAGTTCAACATTCCGTGGCGTATCAACGTCGTGAAATCGCAGGATTAACGCCTCTGTTTTTGCCCCTCCGGCGCTGCATCCGGCGGGGCAAAACTGCCATGCTTAGAAGTTGTAACCTGCCACCAGATAGTAACCCCAGCCGGTTGATTTCACTTCAAACGGACCATTGCCGAAATTCAGCTCCTGACCATCCGCCCACTGACCGCCGTTATGGAAATAACGCGCAACGGCAGAGACGTGCCAGTGGTCGTAGTTCAGTGATAAAATATGACTTGAGGCAACAGAGTTACTGGTGCGCGAGCGGTCAGATTTATCGCGCAGATCGGAGCCCCAGTCAAAGTTGGTGAAGCCGATATAGCTCAGCTTGCCGCCCCACAGGTCGGTAATTGGCACAAAGTATTTTACCTTGAAGCGGTAACCATCCCAACTGTTCTCGTTGGCCGCGCCGTAGTTTTCCCACTGATATTTGGCGTAAACGTTAAGCGAGAGGCCGACATCGCTGTGGGTGTCGATATCGGTACCGAGACCCATATACCAGGTGTTCTGCCGGTTGTCGCTGTTGCGGCCCATATCGTAGATATAGTTGTTGGCAAAGAACCACTCTTTAAACGGACCGAATGCCAGGCTGGTGCCCGCCAGCTTGTCGAGCGACAGGCGCGGCTCAATTTCCATAAACAGCGGCGTGCCGTGATCGAAGATGCCATTGGCGTTGCTGTTGCCCGCACCGAAGAAGTTTGGCAAATCGATGTAGCCGTAAAAATCGAACCACTCCTGTTTGGTAAAGGCTTCATATTCCAGGTAGACGTCGTTATTAAACTGCGGCCCGAAACGGGTATGGGTGCTGCCCACCACGTTTACGCTCTGATGCCACCAGTCAGACAGATATTGCGGGTCGCTCTCTGCCTGCGCTGCGCCCATTCCGCTACCAATCAGTAATGCACCTGCTATCAACGATTTAAATTTCATTATTGTTTGACCACTTGCTGAGGATCGCCGCAGAGATGCCACGATCGAATGAGTACGTTCCCGGGTATTGAGCAGTATGCGGCGATAACGCGTGCTGACTGCCAGCCTTCAGGCCCGCGTAATGTGCCTGTAACAGAGCGTTAGAAAATAGATTTTCATCACATTTGTCAAAAAGTGTTGCAATAGGATTCAGTTATTTTGTGACAATTGTCACATATTCTATCTGCAGCGAACGGAACTCCGCAACCGTTTACGTGGTCGCGAAGAGGTACGATTGGGAGTGGGGCGTGGACGCCGGTTCCGTTTGCTACGGGCACCGGTTCCGGGTTAAGCGCCGGTTCCGTTCGCCACGGAGGCGGTTCCGTTCGCCGTCAGCCGTGGCGGCTGCCTGTGCCCCGGCACGGCGATGCTGCACCGGGGCAGGTTCCGTTCGCTACGGGGCCCGGGGCCGGTTCCGTTCGCCGTCAGCTGCGGCGGCTGCCTTTGCCCCGGCACGGCGACCGGGCAGAGGACGCCTGGCCGCGCCCTCTGCA
>NZ_QBJB02000024.1:0-25545 GCF_003057675.2 Pantoea sp. RIT413 | reverse complement strand
TCTGCGTTGCCGCTTTGCCGTCTCAGTGGTGGCGCATTATAGGGATCCGAATTTTTTGCACAACCCCTTTTTTCGATCTTTTTTACTGAGTGGCGAGTTTCTGTTCTTTTCGCTGCGATCGCGAGCGATCCGGTTAAATTTCACCTTGTTCAGCACTGCATTTAGCTGCACGCTGGGAATAATTGATAAAGGAGAAAGATCATGTCTGTAGCCCTGCGCCCTTATAAGTACTCTTTTCCGCAAACCGGCGAGCGTGTCATGGTAGATAGCAGCAGCGTTGTTGTGGGTGATGTTCGATTAGATGATGATGTCAGTATCTGGCCGCTGGTCGCGATCCGCGGTGATGTTAATCACGTCATCATTGGTAAAAGAAGCAATATACAGGATGGCAGCGTTCTGCACGTCACGCATAAGTCAGCCACCAATCCCCAGGGATATCCTTTACTGATTGGCGAAGATGTGACGGTCGGGCATAAGGCGATGCTGCATGGCTGTACTATCGGCGATCGCGTGCTGGTCGGCATGGGCTCAATCGTACTGGACGGGGCCATTGTTGAAGAGGATGTCATGATTGGGGCGGGCAGCCTGGTCCCCCCCGGCAAGCGTCTCGTCAGCGGCTATCTCTATTTAGGTAGTCCGGTGAAACAGATTCGCCCGCTTACTGAAGCTGAAATTGCCGGCCTGCTTTACTCATCCGGCAATTACGTCAAATGGAAAGATGATTATCTGAATCAGGAGAGCCAGACCCAGCCCTGATCGCTGATCGCATCCGTCAGAATAAGCTTTTCAGCTTCCTCTTCTATATCCCAGCGATGTGCGCAGAACAGCGCCATCGCCTCTCCTTCACCAAAACGCGCATGAAGCGCGGGCTGAGAAATAGCACAGGTGATTCCCATGCCATTTACCAGAGCAGGAAAGATGACTGCCTGCTGCTGCCGATCCCAGCTTTCCCGTTCAGGAAAATGAATCGCCTGATTCATGGCTGCATGGCTCGCTTTAGTGTATCGATCACCGGCGTAATCTCCGGCATGACACCGTGCCAGAGCTGAAAAGCGTGTGCAGCCTGTCCCACCAGCATGCCCGCGCCATCCGCCACGACGTCAGCGCCCTTCTGCTGGCACCATAGAAGAAAAGGCGTCAGGCCCGGTTGGTAAAACATGTCATAGCAGCGTACCCCGCGCTCAATCAGCGTGGCAGGTAAAGGTGGGATGTCGCCTGCAACACCGCTGGAGGTGGCATTGATGATCAAATCAAAAGCGTGTGCACTGAGCCGGGCAAAGTTTACTGCCTCAATCTCTCCGCAGTGACTAAACTGTTGCGCCAGCTCTTCAGCACGGCTGGCGGTGCGGTTTACCACCACCAGCGAGCAGCCGGCGGCAAGCAGAGGCTGGATCACACCGCGCGCAGCCCCCCCTGCACCGACCAGCAGGATCCGATCGCCTGGCTGGATCATCTCCAGCCTTTGCAGATCGCTGAGCAGGCCGATCCCGTCGGTGTTATCTCCGAAAAGCGAGCCATCACTTCTCTTATGCAGCGTATTCACTGCGCCAGATAGCCTGGCGCGCTCGCTCAGCGCATCAGCCAGCGACCACGCCTGCTGTTTAAACGGCAGGGTCACGTTAGCCCCCCTCCCCGCCGCAGCGAAAAAGGCACGCAGCGTCTGCGGAAAAGCATCCAGCGGCGCGCAGATTTGACCATAGCTGTGAGCTATACCGGTTTGCCGGGCAAATTCGCGATGAATAAAGGGGGACTTACTGTGCGCAATCGGATGGCCAAAAACGGCAAAGTTTTCCATCTGTCAGCCCTGGCGAATCAGTTCACCGCTGAGCACATCGCGGATTTCTGAAGGGTTAAGACGCCCTCCGGTGGCTGCCTGCAGCACCGGAAACGCAACGCCAAACTGCTCAGTGACTTCAGCAGCGGTGCGACAGGGCGGCATGCCGGTCAGGTTTGCGCTGGTAGAGACCAGCGGTTTGCCAAAACCACGGCATAATGCCTGAACGTCAGAGTGATTACTGACGCGGATCGCCAGTGAATTGAAACGCCCCGTCAGCCAGCGTGGTGTGCTGGATCGCGCCGGCACCACCCAGGTTACCGGACCAGGCCAGGAGGCAAACATGCGTTCGCGCTGCTCCGCTGTCAGTTGCTCATCGTCAATATAGGGCGTCAGCTGAGTATAGTCAGCGGCAATCAGGATCAATCCTTTCTCAACCGGCCGTTGTTTCAGCTGCAGCAGCGCCATTACCGCACGTTCGCTGTCAGGGTCGCAGCCAAGGCCAAATACGGCTTCGGTGGGATAAGCGATTACGCACTGCTGTTTTAGCTGCTCAATGCAAAAGTCAGCGCTTCCTGGAATAGATTGAGACTGGTTCATGATTACTCTTCTTCCGGCACAACGGGCTTGCCGCAGCGTTTACTGGCGCAGAAACGCCTGACGCCCTGTGCAGTTTTCTTTTCTATTAGTAAGGGGAACTGGCAGTGTGGACACGTACCGTCAACCGGCGTGGCGTTAATAGCAAACTGACACTCAGGATAGCGATCGCAGGCGTGAAACGTTTTGCCATAGCGCGAGCGCCGCTGTACCAGTTTACCGCTGGCACACTGCGGACAGGCAATAGTTGTCACATCAGGTTTATCAACGGCTTCCGTATAGTGGCACTCCGGATAACCGCTGCAGCTGATAAACATGCCAAACCGTCCCAGACGCAGTACTTTGTCTGCATCACACTGCGGGCAGGCATGCCCTTCCAGCACCTTGACGATATGGCCATCCGCCTGATTTTTCATCGGCCGGATATAGTCGCAGGCGGGATAGTTACTACAGCCCAGAAACGGGCCCGTTTTGCCAGAACGTATGACCAATTCTGCCCCGCACGCGGGGCAGGGTTCCTGTTTACGCACGCTAAACAGCGCTGATTTATTCATATTACCCGGGGTATTCATTACAGATTAATGCAGCATACCTTCATTGACGTCGAATAACAGTTCTTCCATTTGCTGATAGGCATTTTCGCATCCCGGAATATTAAACAGCACCATCAGCACCACCCATTTCAGATCCTGCAGATCGAACTCCAGCGTATCAAGCGCCATAACCCGTTCGATAACCATTTCCCGCGTTTCCATGTTCAGTACCTGAATCTGCTCAAGGAACAGCACGAAACCGCGACACTCTGCATCTAAACGCTGGCTCTCTTCCTCAGTGTAGATACGCATAGAGAGAGGATCGTTTGCCAGTAATACCGGTGCGACCAGCCCCTCCTGGTAATCCGCCAGCCGTTCAAGCCAGTTCAGCGCATTGTAGATATCTTCACGGTGAAAACCGGCGTCAGTTAGATCATCAGTGAGTTTATCCTGATCAACGCGCATCTCAGCTTCGTTATGAATATAGGTTTCAAACAAGTACATAAGTACGTCGAACATGGCATGCCCTCCTCAATCGGACATAGCCGCCGGGTACAGCTGCGATCCATCCTGCTAACTCCAGTTCGAGCAATTGTGCAGCGATGACTGGCACAGGTTGGCCGGCACGTTCAGCGACGACGTCAACAGGTGTAACCTCATCACCTACGTTAGCCAACGCGCTGAGAAATGGCAATGGAACATCGTCACTGAGTTGTGAATATATTGTGTCCGATTGGTTTACGGGCAGCCACTGCAGCGTAGAGTGCAAATCCTCCAGAATATTATTGGGATGAGCAACCAGCAGTGCGCCCTGCTGTATCAGCCAGTGCACGCCTTCACTGCCGGCGTTACCCAGCGCTCCGGGCAGCGCATAAACATTGCGGTTTTGCTCAAGTGCATAACGCGCCGTCACCAGCGAACCGCTTTTCAGCGACGCCTCTACCACCAGCACGCCATAGCTTAAGCCACTGATAATGCGGTTACGTCGCGGGAAGTTCACGCCATGCGGCGCACACGTCAGCGGCAGTTCAGAAATAAGCGCACCGCCGTGACTGATAATGTCGCAGGCCAGTGCCTGATGCTGCTTTGGATAGAGGCACTGTAATCCACTGCCCAGTACCGCCAGCGTCTTTCCTCCGGCAGCCAGCGCGGCACGATGCGCAATACCATCGATACCGCGCGCCAGTCCACTGGTGATAGTCAGGCCACTTACGGCCAGCTGTTGCGTAAACCACTCCCCCCACTCTTTCCCGTAAAGTGAGCAGTTGCGGCTGCCGACCACGGCAAGCTGAGGCTGGGTAAGCGCTGCTGCATCGCCAGCGACAAACAGCGCGGTCGGGTAGCGCGCTGTCTCTTTAAGCCGCTCCGGATAACGAGCATCCGTGCAGTCAATCAGGCTATGCTGCGGCTGATCCAGCCACGTCAGTGTGTTATCACGCTGGCGCGGGCACAGCATCAGGTAGTGCTGCCGCTGTTGTTCACTCATTCCCTGAGCGCGCAGCCACTCATCATCCACTCTGTCAGCAGCCTTTAACGCCGTCATAAAGCGGTGCGCTTTGTGGCCGCTCAGGCCCCGTACGTTTGCTGCTCTGAGCACTCTTTCCAGCTTTTCCATTTTGCCTTCCATGACCGCCGTGTCTGTGCCGTGCAATGCTGTCAATCGGGCCATGAAAAGTCTACAATATGAACCAGTAATCTTTTCTTTAACGCATATAGATCTGGATATTTATGTCAGTTTTGCAGGTATTACATTTTCCTGACGATCGCCTTCGCAAAATTGCTGCACCAGTTGCAGCAGTTGACGCCGGGGTTCAGCGTATCGTCGATGATATGTTTGAAACGATGTATGCCGAAGAAGGCATTGGCCTGGCGGCTACACAGGTTGATATCCACCAGCGTATTATCGTCATCGATGTCTCTGAAAATCGTGACGAGCGCCTGGTGCTTATCAATCCGGAGCTGCTGGAAAAAAGTGGCGAGACCGGTATCGAGGAAGGCTGCCTTTCTATTCCGGAACAGCGTGCATTTGTGCCGCGCGCCGAGCGCGTCAAAGTTCGCGCACTGGATCGTGACGGTAACAGCTTTGAACTGGAAACGGATGGCCTGCTGGCAATCTGTATTCAGCATGAGATTGACCATCTGGACGGCAAGCTGTTTATCGATTATCTGTCACCGCTGAAACGCCAGCGTATTAAACAGAAACTGGAAAAACTGGCTCGCCAGAATACCCGCGCATCCTGAGAGCGAACAGAAGGCTAAATTGTGTCTGCACCGTTGAAAATTATTTTTGCCGGTACACCTGACTTTGCAGCGCGTCACCTTGACGCGCTGCTTGCATCTGAGCATCAGGTAACCGGCGTCTTTACCCAGCCCGATCGTCCTGCCGGACGCGGCAACAAACTCACTCCCGGCCCGGTAAAAGTGTTAGCCCAGACGCACGGTATACCGGTTTTTCAGCCCAAATCACTCAGGCCGGAAGAGAACCAGCAGCTGGTAGCCGATCTGCAGGCAGATATCATGGTCGTCGTGGCCTATGGACTGATTCTGCCACAGGCAGTGCTTTCGATGCCCCGTCTCGGTTGCGTGAACGTTCACGGCTCGCTGCTGCCACGCTGGCGCGGTGCCGCGCCGATCCAGCGCGCGCTCTGGGCTGGCGATAGCGAAACCGGTGTGACCATTATGCAGATGGATGCAGGCCTCGACACAGGCGATATGCTGCTCAAACTCAACTGCCCGATTGGTGCGGACGATACCAGCGCTTCGCTTTACAATCGCCTGGCTGAACTGGGACCGCAGGGCCTGCTGCAAACGCTAACTATGCTGGCGACCAACCGTGCCCAGCCAGAGGTACAGGATAACGCTCTGGCGACCTACGCTGAAAAGCTCAGCAAAGAGGAAGCCCGGCTGGACTGGACGCTGCCGGCGGTGCAGCTGGAGCGCTGCATCCGTGCCTTTAATCCCTGGCCGGTAGGCTATTTTCTTATCGATGATCAACCGGTAAAAGTCTGGCAGGCAACGGTGTTACCGCATCAGGATAAACAGCCGGGCGAAATCCTGCACGCCGATAAGCAGGGCATTCAGATCGCAACCGCGGATGGTGTCTTAAACCTGTTATCCCTGCAGCCAGCTGGCAAAAAACCTATGTCAGCCCAGGACCTGCTCAATTCACGTCGCGAATGGTTCACTCCCGGAACCGTTCTGGCCTGATCCTGTTGCCCGGTACGCGCCGGGCCCAACTGCCTGATGAAATACTATGAAAAAAGCGACTAACCTGCGCAGCCTGGCGGCGCAACTGATCGAACGTGTGGTGGATAAAGGCGAATCGCTCAGCGCTATCCTTCCTGCCGCGCAAAAAACCGTGGCGGACAAAGATGGCGCCCTGCTGCAGGAGTTGTGCTTTGGTGTGACGCGCACATTACCTCAGCTGGAAGCGCTGATCGGCAAGCTGATGGAGCGCCCGTTAACCGGTAAACAGCGCGTGCTGCACTACCTGATTATGGTCGGCCTTTATCAGCTGCTTTATACGCGTATCCCGCCGCATGCCGCGCTGGCGGAAACTGTTGCCGGCGCAGAAGTCCTTAAGCGGGCTAACCTGAAAGGGCTGCTGAATGGCGTGTTACGCCAGTTTCAGCGTCAGCAGGAGAGCCTGCTGGCAGAAGTGGATCAGGCACCGCAACGCTATCTGCATCCTGGCTGGTTACTGAAACGTCTTCAGCACGCCTGGCCGCAGCAGTGGCAGGCGATCACCGAGGCCAACAATCAGCGTCCGCCAATGTGGTTGCGCGTCAATCGCCAGCATCATACGCGTGATGCCTGGCTGGCATTGCTGAATCAGGCGGACAAAAATGGCATCTGCGGCGATGCGCCGGATGCTGTACGTCTGGAATCACCAGCGCCTGTAAGCCAGCTGCCGGGTTTTGAGCAGGGATGGGTTACGGTTCAGGATCTCTCCGCGCAGCGTTGTGCTCTGCTGCTCGAACCTCAGCCAGGCGAACATATACTGGATCTCTGTGCAGCGCCGGGCGGTAAAACCACACATATTCTGGAAGTGGCCCCACAGGCCAGTGTGATGGCAGTTGATATTGATGAGCAGCGCCTGAGCCGCGTGCGGGAAAACCTGCTGCGCCTGAACATGACTGCAGAAGTGCGTCAGGGCGATGGCCGTACGCCTGCCGCCTGGTGTAACGATCTGACATTTGACCGTATCCTGCTTGATGCGCCCTGTTCTGCAACCGGCGTGATACGTCGCCATCCTGATATCAAATGGCTGCGCCGCGATCGGGATATTGCGGAGCTGGCAGCACTGCAGCGTGAAATCCTTAATGCCATCTGGCCGCGTCTGAAATCAGGCGGCACGCTGCTGTATGCGACCTGTTCAGTATTGCCGGAAGAGAACCATGAGCAAATCCGCACGTTTCTTGCCGACCATGATGATGCCATCGCGGTGCCGCTGCCGCAGGGGGATGAATATGGCTGGCAGGTATTCCCGCACGCTGACGGCGGTGACGGCTTTTTCTACGCTAAGCTGATAAAAAAATAGTGCGGCGCACGCTAATGAGAGCAACAGAGCGATGAAAATTATTATCCTCGGAGCCGGTCAGGTTGGCGGTACGCTGGCAGAGAATCTGGTGGGTGAAAACAATGACATCACCGTGGTAGACAGCGACCCTTCACGTTTACGCGTGTTGCAGGACAAATTTGACCTGCGCGTTGTCCACGGCCACGGTTCTCATCCGCGTGTCCTGCGTGAAGCGGGCGCAGAAGATGCCGATATGCTGGTTGCCGTAACCAGTTCGGACGAAACCAATATGATCGCCTGTCAGATAGCTTACTCGCTGTTTAATACGCCAAACCGTATTGCGCGTATTCGTGCAGCGGACTATCTGCGCGATGGCGATAAATTATTTACGCCGGAAGCGGTGCCGATTGACCACTTAATCTCTCCTGAACAGCTGGTTATCGACAATATCTATCGTCTTATCCAGTATCCTGGCGCACTTCAGGTGGTCAATTTTGCGGAAGGGAAAGTAAGCCTTGCCGTGGTTAAAGCCTATTATGGCGGCCCGCTGGTCGGCAATCCGCTCTCTATCATGCGTGAGCATATGCCACACATCGATACGCGGGTTGCGGCTATTTTTCGTCAGGATCGCCCTATTCGTCCGCAGGGGTCAACCATTGTTGAAGCGGGTGATGAAGTGTTCTTCATTGCTGCCAGTCAGCACATTCGCGCCGTAATGAGCGAGATGCAGCGGCTGGAAAAGCCTTACAAACGCATCATGCTGGTAGGCGGGGGCAACATCGGTTTTGGTCTTGCGCAGCGGCTGGAAAAACATTACAGCGTTAAACTTATCGAGCGTAATCAGCAGCGCGCCGCTGAACTGGCAGAAAACCTGCAGGACACCATCGTATTTTATGGTGACGCCTCCGATCAGGAGCTGCTGGCTGAAGAGTATGTGGATCAGGTTGATCTTTTTATTGCCGTGACCAATGACGATGAAGCCAACATTATGTCAGCCATGCTGGCTAAAAAGATGGGGGCGAAAAAAGTCATGGTGCTGATACAGCGTCGCGCCTATGTTGACCTGGTGCAGGGCAGCGTAATAGACATCGCCATCTCACCACAGCAGGCCACTATTTCTGCCCTGCTGAGCCACGTACGCAAGGCGGATATTGTGGGCGTTTCGTCACTGCGCCGCGGCATTGCAGAAGCCATTGAAGCGATTGCACATGGCGACGAGAGCACGTCACGCGTGGTTGGCCGGCAGATTGAAAATATTAAATTGCCGCCCGGCACGCTAATTGGCGCCATTGTGCGCGGTGATGAGGTGATTATTGCTAATGCAAACGTCAGAATCGAACAGGGTGATCATGTGATCATGTTTCTGACAGACAAAAAATTTGTTCCGGATGTAGAGCGACTGTTTCAGCCCAGCCCGTTTTTCCTCTGATAATCGCTGGACTGCCTCTCCCTTCGCGGCCTCGCTTTAATGCGCTGCAATAATGGAAAATGCGCTAAGGTTTGTTAGACTTTATCGATTGGCTTAGGCAAGGGAGATAACCATGAGTTTATTCAAAGAGTTTCGCGATTTCGCCATGCGTGGCAACGTAGTGGACCTGGCAGTCGGTGTCGTGATCGGTGCTGCGTTTGGTAAAATTGTTTCATCATTAGTGGCGAATATCATCATGCCTCCGCTGGGCCTGCTGATTGGCGGCGTGGACTTTAAGCAGTTCAGATGGGTGCTGAAACCGGCAGAGGGTGATGTTCCTGCTGTGGTGATGGAGTATGGTAATTTTATCCAGACCGTATTTGATTTTGTCATTATTGCATTCGCGATTTTCATGGCGATTAAAGTAATGAACAAACTCTATACCAAAAAAGAAGTAGAGAAGCCGGCACCGAAGCCTTCCAGCGAAGAAGTACTGCTCACGGAAATCCGTGATTTGCTGAAGCAGCAGAATACAAAGATCTGATAAAAAAGCCGCCTGACTCAGGCGGCTTTTTTTATGCCATAGCAGAAGGCCAGTGATAAACAGTGTTGCTTATCGCTGGCCTCCCGCTGCTGTCCCTTTGCATGCTTCTCTTTACGACGATAGCTGCCCTTACCTTTCTGGTTACGCTCGATCCGCTGACGATAAAGCGGGTCATGCAGTAACGCCTCCAGCGCATTATCATTGATGATCCCTTTGCGATGCAGATAGTGACTCATACCTTTCTCCTGATAAATTTCGGGGGTAACTTTACTCTTTTTGTCCGGCGTTGCAATCTTTACCGCAGCACGCTTCTGGCTGCGGATCGTTGCCTGTCTCCAGCGCTTCAAGAATAGAACAGCAGGCGGAGCTGTGTTGCTCGCCGCAGCAGGTTTGCGCCAGCCGCTGCAGCGAACGCTGAATGATCTGCAGTTCAGCGATAACATGATCAACCTCTTCCAGCCTGCTGGCCACGATCGCTTTTGACTCCTGACAGGTGTGATGATCGGGTTCGATCCTGATCGACAGTAATCCCCGAATCGCTTCCAGAGTAAAACCAAGCTGACGTCCGTAGCGAATGAACCGCAGACGCTGCAGATCTTTATCGCTGTAAAGACGAAAGCCGCCTCCGGTGCGCATTCTGTGCTCCATCAGCTGCTGCTTTTCATAAAAACGAATGGTGTCCGGCGTAACTTCCGCAAGCCGGGCGAGTTGACCAATGC
Source organism: Pantoea sp. RIT413 (assembly GCF_003057675.2). Lineage (NCBI taxonomy): Bacteria > Pseudomonadati > Pseudomonadota > Gammaproteobacteria > Enterobacterales > Erwiniaceae > Pantoea > Pantoea sp. RIT413. Next base: position 15,451 of record NZ_QBJB02000024.1, on the reverse strand, counting down.
GATACACGCTATTCACCCTGCTTAAGACGTTGAGCAATATCAGCACGATAACGGCTGTATAAAAATTCGGTGCTCAGGCCAGCCTGCTGCAGTTTACTTTCAAGGAGAATGAGGCGCCGGGTAATTTCAGCGTGAGAAGGTTCTTCTGCATCAAGCGTCTGCAACAGCTTGTGCAGTTCAAGCGCCTCTTTCCGGGCTTCAAGCTCAGGCGGAAGATAGCCGGCATTCTTTAACAAACGATACGCGGTACGCAGTTCAGGGGGAACTGCGCTGTCATCATCCAGCTGTAACGGCGCACCCTCACCAGGAAGGTTGCTTAGTTCACCTTTTGCCTGAGCTTCACGAATGTGCTGTTCCGCCAGTTGATCGATTAACCACATAGCGCTCTCCTGTCGATATCTGTCAATGACTCAGGAAATCATAGCGGATGACAAATTTCAGGCAATAAAAAACCCGCCGGAGCGGGTTTTCTACGATACTGCAGATTACTCTGCAGCAGCTTCTGCTTGAGCTTCTGGACGATCAACCAGCTCGATGTAAGCCATCGGAGCGTTGTCACCAGCACGGAAGCCACACTTCAGAATACGAGTGTAACCACCGGCACGGCTCGCGAAACGCGGGCCCAGCTCGTTAAACAGTTTTGCCACGATCTCGTTATCACGAGTGCGGGCGAATGCCAGACGACGATTAGCTACGCTGTCGGTCTTGGCAAGAGTAATCAGCGGCTCAACTACGCGACGCAGTTCTTTGGCTTTCGGCAGAGTCGTTTTGATGATCTCATGACGAACCAGAGAACCAGCCATGTTGCGGAACATAGCCTGACGATGGCTGCTGTTGCGGTTCAGTTGACGACCACTCTTACGATGGCGCATGACCTTATCCTTCTCAGTGAAACCTTAACCTGTGATCGGGTTATTCATCAGCGATGCTTGCTGGCGGCCAGTTTTCCAGGCGCATGCCCAGAGACAGACCACGTGAAGCGAGCACATCTTTAATCTCAGTAAGAGATTTTTTACCGAGGTTAGGCGTTTTAAGCAGCTCAACCTCAGTACGCTGTACCAGATCACCGATGTAGTGGATAGCTTCTGCCTTAAGGCAGTTAGCAGAGCGGACAGTCAATTCCAGATCGTCAACAGGGCGCAGCAGGATCGGATCGAATTCTGGTTTCTCTTCTTTCACTTCCGGCTGACGTACGTCACGTAAATCAACGAAAGCTTCCAGTTGTTCTGCCAGGATGGTAGCCGCACGACGAATCGCCTCTTCAGGATCGATTGTGCCGTTGGTTTCCATTTCGATGACCAGCTTGTCCAGGTCGGTGCGCTGCTCTACACGCGCTGCTTCAACATTGTAGGCGATACGGTCTACAGGGCTGTAGCAAGCGTCGACCAGCAGGCGGCCGATTGGGCGCTCATCTTCTTCCGAATGAATTCGGGCAGACGCCGGCACATAACCACGACCACGCTGAACTTTGATACGCATGCTAATAGATGCGTTTTCATCGGTCAGATGGCAGATCACATGCTGCGGCTTGACGATTTCGACATCACCATCATGGGTGATGTCGGCTGCAGTCACAGGGCCAATGCCAGATTTATTCAAAGTAAGGATGACTTCATCTTTACCCTGAACTCTTACCGCCAGCCCTTTCAGGTTGAGCAGGATTTCCAGGATATCTTCCTGAACGCCCTCTTTGGTGGAGTACTCGTGCAGCACGCCATCAATTTCAACCTCGGTCACCGCGCAACCCGGCATGGAAGAAAGCAGAATACGGCGCAGTGCGTTACCAAGAGTATGGCCAAAGCCACGCTCTAATGGTTCAAGGGTCACCTTGGCGTGCGTCGAACTCACTTGCTCGATATCTACCAGGCGCGGTTTTAGAAACTCTGTCACAGAACCCTGCATTGTGTCCTCTCTTTGGTACTAAGCTTTACTTAGAGTAAAGCTCGACGATCAGGTGTTCGTTAATGTCCGCAGACAGATCAGTACGCTCAGGCATACGCTTGAACACACCTTCCATCTTGGTCGCATCAACTTCCAGCCAGGTTGGCTTTTCACGCTGCTCAGCCAGCTCCAGAGCGGCCTTCACGCGAGATTGCTTTTTGGCTTTCTCACGGATGCTTACGACATCATTCGGAGATACCTGATAAGAAGCGATGTTAACAACGCGGCCATTTACCAGAATAGATTTGTGGCTAACCAGCTGACGTGCTTCTGCACGAGTGGCGCCAAAGCCCATACGGTAAACTACGTTATCCAGACGACCTTCCAGCAGAGCTAACAGGTTTTCACCGGTGTTGCCTTTCAGACGTGCTGCTTCTTTATAGTAGTTACGGAACTGACGCTCCAGCACGCCGTACATACGACGAACTTTCTGCTTTTCACGTAACTGACCGCCGTAATCAGACAGACGCGGTTTACGCGCACCATGCTGACCAGGGGCTTGTTCAATTTTGCACTTGGAATCAATCGCGCGAACGCCAGACTTAAGGAATAAGTCGGTACCCTCGCGACGGCTCAGCTTGAGCTTAGGACCCAAATATCTTGCCATTTTCTTTCTCCAACTAACCTAAAAAACGGGGCGTTATACGCGACGTTTTTTCGGCGGACGACAACCGTTGTGAGGGATCGGAGTCACATCAGTAATATTCGTGATGCGGAAACCAGCAGCGTTCAGAGCACGAATCGTAGATTCGCGGCCTGGACCTGGACCCTTAACCATAACTTCCAGGTTCTTAATACCGTAATCTTTTACCGCTTCTGCACAGCGCTCTGCAGCGACCTGAGCAGCGAATGGAGTAGATTTACGTGAACCGCGGAAACCGGAACCACCGGCGGTTGCCCAACCCAGCGCGTTACCCTGACGATCGGTAATGGTTACGATGGTGTTGTTAAAAGACGCATGGACATGAGCCACGCCATCTGAGACTTGTTTTCTTACACGCTTACGTGCACGAACTGGTGCCTTTGCCATTATTTACTCACCCCGATTATTTCTTGATCGGTTTACGCGGACCCTTACGGGTACGTGCGTTGGTCTTAGTACGCTGACCGCGAACCGGCAGACCACGACGATGGCGTAAACCACGGTAGCAACCAAGGTCCATAAGACGCTTGATGCTCAGGGTGATTTCACGGCGCAGATCACCTTCAACAACGAATTTACCAACTGCTTCACGCAGCTGATCAATCTGTTCTTCAGACAGCTCACTGATCTTAACATTTTCAGCAATGCCCGTTTCAACGCAGATAGCTTTGGAACGAGTTTTGCCGATACCGAAGATCGAAGTTAATGCGATAACGGTATGTTTATGATCAGGAATGTTAATGCCTGCTATACGGGCCACTATGCACTCCTATAATTAAATAAATGCGAACCATGCTGAAAAGCCCGTTTTCAGGATACTCAAATGGAAACGCATCGACATACAAAAGATTGGCTGGCTAATCTAGCCAGCTCAACCCGACTTTGCAAGAAAAATATGTGACTTAATCAGCCCTGGCGCTGTTTATGCTTAGGCTCGGCGCTGCAGATCACACGTACGACACCGTCGCGACGAATGATTTTGCAGTTACGACATAATTTCTTGACGGAAGCACGAACTTTCATTTTTACTCTCCGTAACTTCTCAAGCTACTGAATTAACGGCCATAGCCTTTCAGGTTAGCTTTTTTCAATGCAGACTCATACTGACTAGACATCATCAGAGTTTGCACTTGAGCCATAAAGTCCATGATGACGACCACTACAATCAGCAGTGAAGTACCGCCGAAGTAGAAGGGAACCTTCATGGCATCACGCATGAACTCCGGGATCAGGCAGATAAAAGTAATATACAGCGCACCGATTAAGGTGAGTCGTGTCATAACTTTATCGATATACTTCGCCGTTTGCTCTCCCGGACGAATTCCCGGTACGAATGCACCAGACTTCTTCAGGTTATCTGCTGTTTCACGCGGGTTAAACACCAACGCCGTATAGAAGAAACAGAAGAAGATGATTGCAGTCGCATAGAGTAGCACATAAAGCGGCTGTCCTGGCTGCAAATACAGCGAAATTGTTGTCAGCCAGTTCCAACCACTACCGCTCCCGAACCAGGATGCTATCGTTGCCGGGAACAGAATAATGCTGGAAGCGAAGATAGCTGGAATGACACCTGCCATATTCACTTTCAACGGTAAATGTGTGCTCTGTGCAGCATATACACGACGCCCCTGCTGACGCTTAGCATAGTTGACCACGATACGACGCTGGCCACGCTCAACGAAAATAACAAAGAACGTCACTGCAAATACAAGAACTGCAACCAACAGCAACAGAAGAAAGTGCAGGTCGCCTTGCCGCGCTTGCTCGATGGTATGGCCAATGGCCGGCGGAAGACCCGCAACAATACCTGCGAAGATAATGATTGAGATACCGTTACCGATACCTCGTTCAGTAATCTGTTCGCCCAGCCACATCAGGAACATTGTCCCGGTAACCAGACTCACAACAGCGGTAAAGTAGAATGCGAAGCCCGGATTTAACACCAGGCCCTGCATTCCTGGCATATTCGGCAGACCGGTAGCGATACCGATCGACTGAAATATGGCCAAAACCAGGGTGCCATAGCGGGTGTACTGGCTAATCTTACGACGGCCAGCCTCACCCTCTTTCTTAATCTCTGCCAGGGCGGGATGAACCACCGTCAGCAGCTGGATAATAATAGAGGCCGAAATATACGGCATAATACCCAGCGCGAAGATTGAGGCACGACTGAGAGCACCACCAGAGAACATGTTGAACATTTCAATGATGGTGCCACGCTGTTGCTCAAGCAGTTTGGCAAGTACAGTGGCATCGATACCGGGGATTGGAATAAAAGAGCCAATGCGGAAGACAATCAGTGCACCGATTACAAACAATAGTCTGCGCTTCAGTTCACCAAAGCCCCCTTTGGCGCTTTGAAAATCTAATCCCGGTTGCTTTGCCATCTGCTACTTATTCCTCGATTTTACCGCCAGCAGCTTCGATTGCAGCACGAGCACCTTTGGTGACACGCAGTCCACGAATCGTTACCGGTGTAGTAACTTCACCAGACAGAATCACTTTCGCGAATTCAATCTGAACACCGATGATGTTGGCTGCTTTCAGCGTGTTCAGGTCAACAATACCGCCTTCCACTTTCGCCAGATCAGACAGACGAACTTCAGTCGTCACGAATGATTTGCGTGAAGTGAAGCCGAACTTCGGCAGACGACGGTACAGAGGCATCTGACCACCCTCGAAACCACGACGTACGCCACCGCCAGAACGTGAGTTCTGACCTTTGTGACCACGACCGCCGGTTTTGCCGAGGCCAGAACCGATACCACGACCCAGACGCTTGGAAGCGTGTTTAGACCCTTCGGCCGGAGACAGAGTGTTTAAACGCATCTCTTACTCCTCCACTTTCAGCATGTAGGAAATCGCGTTGACCATACCGCGTACAGCAGGCGTGTCTTCACGCTCAACGGTGTGACCAATACGACGCAGACCCAGGCCAATCAGAGTGGCTTTGTGCTTAGGCAGGCGGCCGATTGAACTGCGGGTTTGTGTAATTTTAATAGTCTTAGCCATCGTGATTACCCCAGAATTTCTTCAACGGATTTACCACGCTTGGCAGCGACCATTTCCGGAGATTTCATATTGCCCAGACCATCAATAGTTGCACGAACCACGTTAATCGGGTTGGTGGAACCATATGCTTTAGCCAGAACGTTATGAACTCCAGCGACTTCCAGGACGGCGCGCATTGCACCACCGGCGATGATACCGGTACCTTCAGAAGCCGGCTGCATGAACACACGAGAACCCGTGTGCGCACCTTTTACAGGGTGCTGCAGGGTGCCGTGAGTCAGCGCGACGTTAATCATATTGCGACGGGCTTTTTCCATCGCTTTCTGGATCGCTGCTGGAACTTCACGCGCTTTACCGTAACCAAAACCCACGCGGCCGTTGCCATCACCCACTACAGTCAGTGCGGTGAAGGAGAAAATACGACCACCTTTCACAGTTTTAGAAACACGGTTTACCGCGATCAATTTTTCCTGCAGTTCGCCAGCTTGTTTCTCGATGTGTGCCATCTTAGACCTCTACCTTAGAACTGAAGGCCAGCTTCACGAGCAGCATCTGCAAGTGCCTGGACGCGACCATGATATTGGAACCCGGAACGATCGAAAGAAACATCTTTGATGCCTTTTTCGATAGCGCGCTCAGCCAGAGCTTTACCTACAGCTGCAGCGGCGTCTTTGTTACCGGTATACTTCAGTTGTTCAGCGATAGCTTTTTCTACAGTAGAAGCAGCAACCAGAACTTCGGAACCGTTCGGGGCGATTACCTGTGCGTAAATGTGACGCGGGGTACGATGTACCACCAGGCGAGTAGCACCCAGCTCTTTGAGCTTGCGACGTGCACGGGTCGCACGACGGATACGAGCAGATTTCTTATCCATAGTGTTACCTTACTTCTTCTTAGCCTCTTTGGTACGCACGACTTCGTCGGCGTAACGAACACCCTTGCCTTTATAAGGCTCAGGACGACGGTAGGCGCGCAGATCAGCTGCAACCTGTCCGATAACCTGCTTATCAGCGCCTTTCAGCACGATTTCAGTTTGAGTCGGACATTCAGCAGTGATGCCGGCCGGCAGTGCATGTTCAACAGGGTGAGAGAAGCCCAGGGCCAGACTCACAGAGTTGCCTTTAACAGCTGCACGATAACCAACACCAACCAGTTGCAGCTTCTTAGTGAAGCCGTCGGTAACACCGATAACCATGCCGTTCAGCAGTGCACGAGCAGTACCTGCCTGTGCCCAACCATCCGCATAACCTTTGCGTGGAGCAAAAGTCAGGGTGTTGTCTTCCTGCTTGATTTCAACAGCATTGTTGATAGTACGAGTCAGCTCGCCGTTTTTGCCTTTGATCGAAACTTCCTGACCGTTGAGTTTTACCTCTACGCCGGCAGGAATAACGACAGGTGCTTTTGCAACACGAGACATTTTATTCCTCCGATTACGCTACGTAGCAGATAATTTCGCCACCAAGACCAGCCTGGCGCGCTGCACGATCAGTCATGACACCTTTAGAGGTAGAAATTACAGCAATACCCATACCAGCCATCACTTTTGGCAGCTCATCTTTTCTTTTATAGATGCGCAGACCAGGACGGCTAACACGTTGAATGCTTTCTACAACAGCTTTACCCTGGAAATACTTAAGAGTCAGTTCCAGTTCCGGCTTGATGTCGCCTTCGATTTTAAAATCTTCAATATAGCCTTCTTCCTTCAGCACGTTGGCAATTGCCACTTTCAGCTTGGAGGAAGGCATAGAGACCGCAACTTTGTTCGCGGCCTGACCGTTACGGATACGGGTCAGCATATCCGCGATCGGATCTTGCATGCTCATCTGTGTTACTCCCGTGATTCAAATGGTGACAATTACCAGCTAGCCTTTTTCAGACCCGGGATTTCACCGCGCATAGCGGCTTCACGGACCTTGATACGGCTCAACCCAAACTTCCGCAGGAAACCGTGCGGACGACCTGTCTGACGGCAGCGGTTACGCTGACGGGAAGGGCTGGAATCACGCGGCAGACTCTGCAGCTTGAGAACGGCATTCCAACGATCTTCGTCAGATGCGTTCACATCAGAAATGATTGCTTTCAGCTCAACGCGTTTTGCGAAGAACTTGTCTGCTAATTTCACACGCTTAACTTCGCGTGCTTTCATAGATTGCTTAGCCATTAAGTAACCCTACCTTACTTGCGGAACGGGAAGTCAAAGGCAGCCAGCAGTGCACGGCCTTCATCATCAGATTTCGCAGTAGTGGTAATGGTAATATCCAAACCACGAACGCGATCGACTTTGTCGTAGTCGATTTCTGGGAAGATGATCTGCTCACGTACGCCCATGCTGTAGTTACCACGACCGTCGAAAGACTTCGCAGAAAGACCGCGGAAGTCACGAATACGTGGTACAGCAATAGTGATCAGACGCTCAAAGAACTCCCACATGCGTTCGCCACGCAGAGTTACTTTACAGCCGATCGGATAGCCCTGACGGATTTTGAAGCCTGCAACTGATTTGCGTGCTTTGGTGATCAGCGGTTTTTGACCGGAGATTGCTGCCAGATCGGCTGCTGCGTTATCCAGCAGTTTCTTGTCAGCGATCGCTTCACCAACACCCATGTTCAGGGTGATCTTCTCGACCCGAGGGACTTGCATGACAGAATTGTAGCCAAACTCTGTCATGAGTTTCTGGACTACTTCGTCTTTGTAGTAATCATGCAGTTTCGCCATCGTACTACTCCAAATTACTTGATAGTTTCGCTGTTAGACTTGAAGAAACGGACTTTTTTGCCGTCTTCGAATCTAAAGCCTACACGGTCAGCCTTGCCGGTTGCCGCATTGAAGATTGCAACGTTAGAAACCTGAATTGCAGCTTCTTTTTCAACGATGCCACCTGGCTGGTTCAGAGCCGGAACCGGCTTCTGGTGTTTCTTAACCAGGTTGATACCTTCAACGATGACTTTACCAGAAGTCAGGACGTTCTTTACTTTACCGCGCTTACCTTTGTCTTTACCGGTAAGAACAATAACTTCGTCGTTACGACGGATTTTAGCTGCCATTGCTCGCTCCTTAGAGTACTTCTGGTGCCAGAGAGATAATTTTCATGAACTTTTCATTGCGAAGTTCACGAGTTACCGGCCCAAAAATACGCGTTCCGATTGGCTGCTCACTGTTATTGTTCAGAATAACGCATGCATTGCCATCGAAGCGAATGACAGAACCGTCCGGGCGACGAACACCCTTCCTGGTGCGCACCACTACCGCTTTCAGGACATCACCTTTTTTCACCTTGCCACGAGGAATTGCTTCCTTGATGGTCACTTTGATGATATCGCCGACGCCTGCGTAGCGACGGTGCGAGCCACCCAGAACCTTGATACACATTACGCGACGTGCACCGGAGTTGTCGGCGACGTTCAGCATAGTCTGTTCTTGGATCATTTTAGTGCTCCGCTAATGTCAACTACTACTTCGGGACCCAAACCTCAGGTCGTTAAAAAGCCCCATAATTGAGGGCGCGGCATTATAACACCGGATCTCGCAGATGGGTAGAAAAAATGAACGGCTCGCGAGAGCCGTTCATTTTGTTTTTAGAGGAAACGAATTCTATTACAGAATCGCTTTCTCTACAACGCGAACCAGAGTCCAGGACTTAGTCTTGGAAAGTGGACGGGTTTCGCGGATCTCAACCACGTCACCAATACCACACTCATTGTTCTCGTCATGGATGTGCAGCTTAGTCGTACGTTTGATGAATTTACCGTAGATCGGGTGCTTCACGAAACGTTCGATAGCGACAACAGCAGATTTCTGCATTTTGTCACTAACAACACGACCTTGCAGAGTACGGATTTTATCGGTCATTACGCCGCCTTCTCAGTCAGTAAAGTCTTAACGCGCGCAACATCACGGCGAACTTGCTTCAGCAGATGGGTCTGCTGCAGCTGGCCAGATGCTGCCTGCATGCGCAGGTTAAACTGCTCACGCAGGAGGTTAAGCAGCTCAGTGTTCAGCTCTTCAACGCTTTTTTCACGCAGCTCAGTTGCTTTCATTACATCACCGTCTTAGTTACAAAGGTGGTTTTGATAGGCAGTTTTGCTGCTGCCAGCTTGAAGGCTTCACGGGCCAGCTCTTCCGGTACGCCGTCCATTTCATACAGGACTTTACCAGGCTGAATCAGGGCAACCCAATACTCAACGTTACCCTTACCTTTACCCATACGCACTTCCAGCGGCTTCTCGGTGATCGGTTTGTCCGGGAATACACGGATCCAGATCTTACCTTGACGCTTAACTGCACGGGTCATAGCACGACGTGCTGCTTCGATCTGACGAGCGGTCAGACGACCACGGCCAACAGCTTTCAGACCGAAAGTACCGAAGCTAACATCCGTACCCTGCGCCAGACCGCGGTTACGGCCTTTGTGCACTTTACGGAATTTTGTACGCTTTGGTTGTAACATCAGCGACTCTCCTTACTTACGGCCTTTACGCTGCTGCTTTTTAGGTTGAGCAGCCGGTTCCGGTTGTTCAACAGCAGCCATACCACCCAGGATCTCACCTTTGAAGATCCATACCTTAACGCCGATTACACCATAAGTGGTGTGCGCTTCAGAGGTGTTGTAGTCAATGTCCGCACGCAGAGTGTGCAGCGGTACGCGACCTTCACGATACCATTCGGTACGTGCGATCTCAGCACCACCAAGACGGCCGCTGACTTCAACTTTAATACCTTTAGCGCCCAGACGCATTGCGTTCTGTACAGCACGCTTCATAGCACGACGGAACATCACACGACGCTCCAGCTGTGAAGTGATGCTGTCAGCAACCAATTTAGCGTCCAGTTCCGGTTTACGGACTTCGGCGATATTGATCTGAGCAGGAACGCCAGCGATATTCGCGACGACCGTACGCAGTTTTTCTACGTCTTCACCTTTCTTACCGATAACGATACCCGGGCGAGCGGTGTGAATGGTCACACGGATGCTCTTAGCCGGACGCTCAATAACGATACGAGATACAGACGCTTTAGCCAGTTCTTTAGTCAGGAACTGACGTACTTTAAAATCGCTGTCGAGGTTGTCAGCGAATTCTTTGGTGTTCGCAAACCAGGTAGAGTTCCATGGTTTTACAATACCCAGGCGAATACCATTAGGATGTACTTTCTGACCCATTGCTAGTCTCCAGAGTCTCAGCGATCGGACACAACCACAGTAATGTGGCTGGTGCGCTTCAGGATGCGATCTGCACGACCTTTTGCACGCGGCATAATGCGCTTCATGCTTGGGCCTTCGTCTACGAAAATTTTCGCAACTTTCAGATCGTCGATATCAGCGCCATCGTTGTGTTCGGCGTTAGCAATGGCAGATTCCAGGACTTTCTTAACCAGTACAGCCGCTTTCTTGTTGGTGTAAGTCAGAATATCCAGAGCCTGCGACACTTTCTTACCGCGAATCAGGTCTGCCACCAGGCGAACCTTCTGAGCAGAAGAACGAGCATGGCGATGTTGAGCAATAGTTTCCATCTCTTCCTCCTACTTATTTCTTCTTGGCTTTCTTATCTGCAGCATGGCCGCGATAAGTACGTGTCGGTGCGAATTCGCCCAGCTTGTGACCAACCATTTCGTCGGAAACAAAGACTGGAACGTGCTGACGACCATTATGGACAGCGATGGTCAAACCGATCATGTTAGGGAAGATCGTTGAACGACGGGACCAAGTGCGCAGGGGCTTCTTGTCACCGCTTTCCACCGCTTTCTCTACCTTCTTCAGCAAGTGCAGGTCAATAAAAGGACCTTTCTTGAGAGAACGTGGCATGGCTTATCCTCTAAAATTATTTGCTACGGCGACGTACGATAAATTTATCAGTACGCTTGTTGCTACGGGTCTTCTTACCTTTGGTCTGAACGCCCCACGGTGAAACCGGGTGCTTACCAAAGTTACGACCTTCACCACCACCGTGCGGGTGATCGACTGGGTTCATCGCAGTACCGCGGACGGTAGGACGAACACCGCGCCAACGGGCTGCACCGGCTTTACCCAGAACGCGCAGCATGTGCTCAGCGTTACCGACTTCGCCCAGGGTTGCGCGGCAGTCAGATTCGACTTTACGCATTTCGCCTGAACGCAGACGCAGGGTCACGTAAGAACCTTCACGCGCAACGATCTGCACGTAAGCACCAGCAGAGCGAGCAATCTGACCGCCTTTGCCTGGTTTCATTTCTACGTTATGCACGGTAGAACCAACTGGGATGTTACGCATCGGCAGGGTATTACCTGCTTTAATCGCAGCATCAACGCCAGACTGAATCTGGTCGCCAGCTTTCAGGCCTTTAGGGGCCAGAATGTAACGGCGCTCGCCATCTTTGTACAGAACCAGTGCGATGTTCGCAGAACGGTTCGGATCGTACTCAAGACGCTCAACAACTGCCGGGATACCATCTTTGTTGCGTTTGAAGTCAACAATACGGTAAGCCTGCTTGTGACCACCACCGATATGACGGGTAGTGATACGACCATTGTTGTTACGACCACCGGATTTGCTGTTTTTTTCAACCAGCGCGGCAAATGGTTTGCCTTTGTGCAGCTCAGGGTTCACCACTTTAACTACGTGGCGACGACCCGGAGATGTCGGTTTACATTTAACAACTGCCATTGTCTTTCTCCTCCGACTTACTCAGCGCCGCCGACGAAGTCCAGGTTCTGGCCTTCCTTCAGGGTAACGTAAGCTTTTTTCCAGTCGTTACGACGACCGATACGCTGTCCGTGACGCTTAACTTTACCCTTAACAACCAGGGTGTTTACGTCTTTAACTTCTACTTCGAACAGTTTCTCAACAGCAGCAACGATCTCTGCTTTGGTCGCATCTTTCGCAACTTTGAGAACGATGGTATTGGTTTTTTCCATCGCGCTTGATGCTTTTTCAGATACGTGCGGCGCGCGCAGTACTTTCAGCAGACGTTCTTCACGGATCATGCCAGCATCTCCTCAACTTGCTTAACTGCTTCAGCAGTCATAACGACTTTGTCGAAGGCGATCAGGCTAACTGGGTCGATACTTGCTGCGTCACGCACGTCAACCTTGTACAGGTTACGCGCAGCCAGGAACAGATTTTCATCCAGTTCACCGGTGATGATCAGCACGTCTTCCAGCGCCATGTCTTTCAGTTTCTGTACCAGCAGCTTGGTTTTCGGTGCTTCTACAGAGAACGACTCGACAACGATCAGACGGTCCTGACGTACCAGCTCGGACAGAATGCTTTTCAGCGCGCCGCGGTACATCTTTTTGTTAACTTTTTGACTGTGGTCCTGTGGACGAGCAGCGAAGGTCACGCCACCTGAACGCCAGATCGGGCTCTTAACAGAACCTGAACGCGCACGGCCGGTACCTTTCTGGCGCCACGGCTTTTTGCCTGAACCAGTTACTTCAGCACGAGTCTTCTGCGCACGAGTACCCTGACGAGCACCTGCGGCATAAGCAACAACAACCTGGTGAACCAGCGCTTCGTTGAAATCACGACCGAAGGTAGTTTCGGAAACAGTCAGCGCGCTCTGCGCGTCTTTCAGTACTAATTCCATTGCTATCCCCTTACGCCTTCACAGCTGGTTTAACAATCAGGTCGCTGCCGGTTGCACCCGGGACAGCACCTTTGACCAGCAGCAGGTTGCGCTCAGCGTCAACACGTACTACTTCCAGGCTCTGAACGGTTACGCGCTCGTTACCCAGCTGACCAGCCATTTTCTTGCCTTTGAACACTTTGCCCGGAGTCTGGTTCTGACCGATAGAACCCGGAACGCGGTGGGACAAGGAGTTACCGTGTGTAGCGTCCTGGGTACGGAAGTTCCAGCGCTTAACGGTACCTGCGAAACCTTTACCCTTAGAGGTACCGGTAACGTCTACTTTTTTAACGTCAGCGAAAATTTCAACACTGATGCTCTGGCCTACGGAGTACTCTTCACCTTCGGTGCGGAATTCCCACAGACCACGGCCAGCTTCAACGCCAGCTTTAGCAAAATGACCTGCTTCCGGCTTGGTCACACGGTTTGCTTTTTTAGCACCGGTGGTAACCTGGATCGCCTGGTAACCATCGTTTTCCAGACCTTTGACCTGGGTAACGCGGTTTGCTTCAACTTCGATTACGGTTACTGGGATTGAAACGCCTTCTTCAGTGAAGATGCGAGTCATGCCCACTTTTTTACCGACTAAACCAATCATTGTATCAACCTCTCAATCGCTCGATGACCTGATTAACCCAGGCTGATCTGCACGTCAACACCGGCAGCCAGATCCAGACGCATCAGAGCATCAACGGTTTTTTCAGTTGGCTCAACGATGTCTACCAGACGCTTGTGAGTGCGGATTTCGTACTGATCACGCGCATCTTTGTTAACGTGCGGAGAGATCAGAACGGTGAAGCGCTCTTTGCGGGTTGGCAGCGGAATTGGACCACGAACCTGCGCACCAGTGCGCTTGGCAGTCTCAACGATTTCCGCGGTTGATTGATCGATCAGACGATGATCAAACGCTTTAAGACGGATACGGATTCTTTGGTTCGACATGAGACCAAGGCTCCAAACATTTTATAAACGAAAAAAATTACTACCCACACCCATTACGATTGATGGGGGAGTGTAATCGTTCAGCATATAACTCCCCAATTGGGAGTATTGTCAGGCGACACACCTAGCACTGTCGCCTGCGATTCTGCTCGAATCGCGCCATACCAATGTCGGCAGGCCGGCGTATTATACGTAATTACGCTCAGGAAGCAACCCGTGCTCTGTTTTTAACCATAAAAATTCAGCCAAAAGAAAACCCGCCGGGCACGACTGCCGGGCGGGTTTACAGAACAGGTATGCGCAGGCCGCTATTCGTCTGCCTTTTCGCTGATTTGCGACTGCAGGTAGTTTTGCAGGCCAATTTTCTGGATCAAATCGAGTTCGGTTTCCAGGAAGTCAATGTGGTGTTCTTCGTCAGCCAGGATTTCAATCATCATGTCCCGGCTCACGTAGTCGTGAACTTTATCCGCCCAGGCAATGGCTTCACGCAGGTCTTTTGCCCCTTCCAGCTCCAGCTGCAAATCGGACTGCAGCATTTCGGGCACGTCCTCACCTATGCGCAGACGTCCCAGATCCTGCAGATTGGGGATACCTTCGAGAAAGAGAATACGCTCAATGTATTTGTCGGCATGCTTCATCTCATCGATCGATTCGTGGTATTCGATATCGTTGAGGCGCATCAGCCCCCAGTTTTTAAACATGCGCGCATGCAGAAAATACTGGTTAATCGCGACCAGCTCATTTCCAAGCAGTTTGTTGAGATGTGCAATGACTTTGACGTCGCCCTTCATATCACCCCTCCCCTCTTCAGTTAACCAGATAGTAGATGCAGAGAGAAAGAAGTCAAAAAGGCGTGACAGTTTTTGTGGGTATTACGACATTCTGCGCGTAATGTCAGGCGATCTCTTTATAGAGCGGTGCATGCTGCAGTTCATCATCCATGATTTCGCGCGCTGCCCGGATGCATTTACCACACTGCTTCCCGACCGGGACCAGCTGGCGCAGCTGCTGGATCGATTTTGGCTGATAGCGGCGCACTACTTCACGCAGCGTTTTATCACTCACACCATTACACAGACAAACGTACATTTCAGATTCAACTCCGGTACAATTTCTGATCAAAGTGTAAATGAGAATGGTTGCTATTACAACGCAGGGTTTGTAGGGTTATCGATTGGTATGCTGATTTTGACAGGCAAAAAAAAAAGAGCACCGAAGTGCTCTTTCTGATTGCTACGGCAGCAGTAAAAAACCGCTGCCGGCGTTAACACAATTAAGCGATAACAGAAGCAACAACGCCCGCGCCAACGGTAC
>NZ_QBJB02000023.1:0-25683 GCF_003057675.2 Pantoea sp. RIT413 | reverse complement strand
CAGCCAGCGCCTCAGGCGTCTGCTGCGAGGTGGCGTATATTACGCCTTCCTCCTCCGGAGTCAACCACTTTTTTCAGCGTTTTCTCCGGCGGAAGTTCTTACCGAATCTTCCTGTCGACGCCGTTTCCGTAAGCCGGTGTGCCGTGTCGATGGAGGCGCATTATAGGGAGTTCTTCCGGGCTGACAAGCGTTAAATTCACGAAAAATGACTGTTCGCTGCATTCCCCAGCAAAAGGGGGCTTTATACCCTGTTACACACAAAGTTATCCACAAAACAGCAGCCAGACAAATTTAAGCGAGCATCGCGCAAACGTTTTCGCTACAATGCCCGGCGACGTCAGGGATGCCCCTTTTGGGGCGTTACATGAGGCAAACGCGCTATCTTCTCTGATAAGGTGCGCTTTCGGCCTGATGTAACGCTCTTATTTACGCGAAACAAAGCCAAGGGATAAAACCACCATGCAACAACGTCGTCCTGTACGCCGCGCTCTGCTCAGTGTCTCTGATAAAGCCGGTATCCTCGAATTTGCTCATGCTCTCTCACAACGGGGCGTCGAGCTGCTCTCCACAGGTGGCACTGCACGTTTGCTGGCAGATGCAGGCCTGCCCGTCATCGAAGTGTCTGACTACACCGGTTTCCCGGAAATGATGGATGGACGCGTTAAGACTCTGCATCCCAAAGTACATGGCGGCATCCTTGGTCGTCGCGGTACCGATGACGCGATTATGGCAGAACACGCTATCAATCCGATTGATATGGTGGTGGTGAACCTCTATCCCTTTGCGCAGACCGTGGCTAAGCCTGACTGCTCGCTGGAAGATGCAGTCGAAAATATCGATATCGGCGGGCCAACCATGGTGCGCTCAGCGGCTAAGAATCATAAAGATGTGGCGATTGTGGTTAAGAGCAGCGACTACACCAGCATCATTGCAGAGATGGATGCCAGTGAGAATGCGCTGACGCTGGAGACGCGCTTCAATCTGGCGATCAAAGCGTTCGAACATACCGCTGCCTATGACAGCATGATTGCAAACTACTTTGGCACGCTGGTTCCTGCTTATCATGGCGAAACCCGCGCACCCGCCGGTCGCTTCCCGCGCACCCTGAATCTCAACTTCATTAAGAAGCAGGATATGCGTTATGGCGAGAACAGCCATCAGGATGCCGCCTTCTATATAGAAGAAGAGATTGCAGAAGCCTCGGTAGCCACTGCGCAGCAGCTGCAGGGCAAGGCACTCTCTTACAATAATATTGCAGATACCGATGCCGCACTGGAGTGTGTAAAAGCGTTCGACGAACCTGCCTGTGTGATCGTCAAACACGCCAACCCGTGTGGCGTAGCGGTGGGGGCATCTATCCTTGATGCTTACGAACGCGCTTATCAGACTGACCCGACCTCTGCTTTTGGCGGCATTATCGCGTTTAACCGCGAGCTGAATGAGGCGACTGCACAGGCGATTATCAGCCGTCAGTTTGTTGAAGTAATTATTGCACCTTCTGCCAGTGACGCGGCACTACAGGTAACAGCAGCCAAACAGAACGTGCGCGTGCTGATCTGCGGTCAGTGGCAGCAGCCGGTTGCCAGCCTGGACTTTAAACGGGTCAACGGCGGTTTGCTGGTACAGGATCGCGACCTGGGCATGATCACTGCCGACCAGCTTCGCGTGGTCACGCAGCGCCAGCCAACTGAGCAGGAGCTGCGTGACGCGCTGTTCTGCTGGAAAGTCGCCAAGTTTGTTAAATCCAATGCCATTGTTTACGCCCGCGACAACATGACCATCGGTATAGGCGCCGGTCAGATGAGCCGCGTTTATTCGGCCAAAATTGCCGGTATTAAGGCGAGCGATGAGGGGCTGGAGGTCACAGGCTCAGCAATGGCGTCTGACGCTTTCTTCCCGTTCCGTGATGGTATCGATGCTGCTGCCGCTGCCGGCGTCAGCTGTGTCATCCAGCCCGGTGGTTCTATCCGCGATGAAGAGGTGATTGCTGCTGCAGATGAACACGGCATTGCGATGATCTTTACCGATATGCGCCATTTCCGCCATTAACAGCTGGAGCAGCAATAATGAAAATTTTAGTAATTGGTAATGGCGGACGCGAGCACGCGCTGGCGTGGAAAGCGTCACAGTCACCGCTGGCTGAAACCGTGTTTGTTGCACCGGGTAACGCAGGCACCGCGCTGGAGCCGGCCCTGCAGAATGTGCCCATCAGTGCGACCGATATCCCTGCCCTGCTCGCGTTTGCGCAGCAGGAGCAGATCGACCTGACGATTGTTGGTCCGGAAGCACCGCTGGTAATTGGCGTGGTCGATGCCTTCCGCGCCGCCGGGCTGAAGATCTTTGGTCCGACGCAGGCGGCCGCACAGCTGGAAGGCTCAAAAGCGTTCACCAAGGATTTTCTGGCGCGTCAGCAGATCCCGACCGCTGAGTACCAGAACTTTACCGAGACAGAGCCAGCGCTGGCTTACCTGCGCCAGAAAGGCGCCCCAATTGTTATCAAAGCCGATGGCCTGGCTGCAGGTAAAGGTGTAATTGTCGCGATGACGCTGGCCGAAGCGGAAGCGGCAGTTCAGGATATGCTGGCGGGTAATGCGTTTGGCGATGCCGGCCATCGTATCGTGATTGAAGAGTTTCTTGACGGTGAAGAAGCCAGCTTTATTGTCATGGTGGATGGCGACCACGTGCTGCCGATGGCTACCAGCCAGGATCATAAACGCGCTGGCGATGGCGACACCGGACCCAACACCGGCGGCATGGGAGCCTATTCACCGGCTCCGGTGGTGACTGATGAGATCCACCAGCGCGTGATGGATCAGATCATCTGGCCAACCGTGAACGGTATGAAAGCGGAAGGCAATACCTATACCGGTTTCCTGTATGCCGGACTGATGATCGACAAAGCGGGTCAGCCAAAGGTCATTGAATTTAACTGCCGCTTTGGCGATCCGGAGACGCAGCCCATTATGCTGCGGCTGAACTCCGATCTGGTGGCTCTCTGCCTGGCAGCGGTCGATGGCACCCTGGATACGCAGAGCTCAGAGTGGGATCCGCGCCCTGCACTGGGTGTCGTGCTGGCTGCAGGCGGCTATCCGGGCAGCTATCGTACCGGCGATCAGATCCACGGTCTGCCGCTTGAAGCCGTGCCGGAAGGTAAAGTGTTCCATGCCGGCACCACGCTGCAGGACGATCGGGTTGTCACCAGCGGCGGCCGCGTGCTGTGCGTTACCGCACTGGGTGAAGATGTCGCCGCCGCGCAGCGCAACGCCTACGCTCTGGCAGAGACTATCTCCTGGGACGGCTGCTTCTGCCGTCGCGACATCGGCTATCGCGCCATCAATCGCTGATATCGACGGGGCACCCTGCTGTGCCCCGTCTTCTTTAGCCGCTCAGATCGCTCTCTGTCGGCTGCCAGCTGCACTCATCCTCTGCGGTAACGCGCAATATCTGGATCCCCTCCGGCGCTTCGAGCCATGACACCATCAGCGGCTGAGACCCCTGCTGCTGCTGCGTCAGGCGCCTCAGCGTTTCACTGTCGAACGCGACATTTTGCAGGTTACCCGCACAGTCGCGTACCCGATTGCCGCCCAGCCAGTGTCCCTGCTGCAGTAATACCCGGCCGCTCAGCAGCGCATTGCTCTGGGCCAGCATACGCTGTGCGTCAAAGCGATAGAGCGCGACGGCATCATCACTCAGCGCTTCACGCCGTCCTGCCAGCTGCCGCTGCATAAAATTGAGGTTGCCCTGGTGATCAAAACGCAGCGTGACGTCATCGGGCTGCTCGCCGGTAAGATGGCGTTCCACGCTCAGCAGCGTCTCGTGTTGCCAGATATAGTCTGTTGTTTCGCGCACGGGCGTGCTGAAAGGGTTATAAACGGTACGCAGGTGGATCAGATCGTGGTCGCTGTTTTTACGCCAGATGCGGACCGCGCCGCGATCGGCCAGGTAGCCGCTGGCGGTAAATGCCGGGAGATCAGGCGTGGCGCTGCAGCCGGAAAGCAGGACAGCACAGAGCAGGATACGGATGCGCCGGAAAAGCGTATTCGGCATAGCAGGCTCCGGTAACAAAAAGGGGCGAAATCGCCCCTCTTCTAAAGCTAAACCGCAAGGCGGAAAACTTACTTAACTGCGTCTTTCAGTGCTTTACCAGAAACGAAAGCTGGTACGTTTGCTGCAGCGATTTTGATCTCTTTGCCAGTCTGTGGGTTACGACCGGTACGCTCAGCGCGGTGGTTCACTTTAAAAGTACCAAAACCAACCAGTTGTACAGCATCACCTTCTTTCAGAGACTCAGTGATCGCAGCCAGGGTAGATTCCAGCGCAGCTTTAGCCTGGGTTTTAGACAGGTCCGCTTTTTCTGCGATCACATCAATCAGTTGAGTCTTGTTCATAAGTTATCCTTAAAGTGTATTTATCGCTTGCTAAGCAACGAGTGCGAGGGAAAAGCCATATTCTGGCACTCTTCAGCCTGCACGCACCGATAGCCACAATTTTCAGCCCCCCAAATGTAGACCAGACAGGGGGCTAATGTGAAGCCTCCAGGCGCGCTAATTCAGGCCTGGAGTCACGTTTTATCGCCTTACTGCTGAAAATTTATACCGATGTTACTGATTCCGGCTTCGCGCAGGTCAGAACGCAGTCCTTTGATCAGCTCAAGGTCGCGCTCTTCGCACTCAGCGAGCAGGCGAAAAATCTCCCACTGCATATCCCATTCATCAATCACCGCCTGGTTTTCACGCAGCTCTTCGTCGCTCATTTCGCGTCCGGCCTGCGTCATTTCCAGAATAGCCACGGTGGTGATAGATGTACGACTCACCTCAATCGCGTGCTCCAGCGTTTCACCGCTCAGCATCGCGTGCAGCACTTCGCTCAGTGCTACGCAGGCATCGATGGCCGGATGAACACCGTAAACATCGAAATCATCGCCAGCCGGGATCGCCTCTTCCAGTTTCTCCAGCTGACTGTCGAAATTGATTTTGGCATCTTTCACCGTCAGGCTTTCCCATACCAGATCAAGAATACGGCGATAGAGCTGAGGATCGGCAAATCCGGTCTGTTCGCAGAATGCCCAGTAATTAGGGAACATCCGCTCGCATAAACAGGCCATGAAGGTCATATGCTGCCAGCTTTCCAGCTTCGCCAGACGCAAATGCACGGGGTTCTGTAACATCAAACTTACTCTCAATAGGTTAGCTGGCGGCAGTGTACCGCAAAAGGCGCAGACAAACAGCGTCAGCGCGCATTTTGCCACTTCACAAATGCCGGCCGCCCTGAGGCGACCGCATCTGCCCAGCGCGTAGGCTCCGGCAAACGGTAGCCGCCCATGCAGGCCTCAACCCAGTGCAGCGCGCTGTCCAGGCTGACACGGTGTCCGGTAGAGATAAACAGCGGGTTACAGCGCGCTTTGCTGCGCCACACCCAGGCAAGCTGCTCACCTTTATCCATCAGCGGCTGCCGGCTACCGGGTGCGGCGTCCAGATCGGCAAAGCGTCCACACAGCCGCTTTTTGGCCACGCCGATAGTGGGGATATCCACCATTGAGCCAAAATGCGCCGCCACGCCGAGGCGCCGGGGGTGCGAAATGCCGTGCCCGTCCACAAACAGCAGGTCGGGCTGCTGCGTCAGCTGCTGCCAGGCCGCCTGCAGCGCAGGCATCTCCCGAAACGAGAGAAAGCCCGGAATATAGGGCATGGTGGTAGGAATGCGCGCAATGCGATGCTCCACCAGCGTAAGTGACGGGTATTCCAGAATGACGATCGCGGCGCGCGTCACCTCGCCCCCCTGCTCAAATCCAACATCAGCGCCGCCGATAAAGCGCGGCGGCAGAACGTCAAAATCGTCCTGCCGCACCACGTTAGCAGCCAGCGCCAGCTGTTCCTGACGTAATGCGGCTAAATCCATGCTTATTCCTGATGGTATTGACGTGAAAGACGATGCACCGCCTCGACGAACACACCTGCATGTTCCGGCGGCACATCCTGATGGATACCGTGTCCGAGATTAAACACGTGTCCTTCACCCTTGCCAAATCCGGCAAGAATGGTGGCCACCTCCTCTTCAATACGGGCAGGTGGCGCATAAAGCATAGACGGGTCCATATTACCCTGCAGCGCAACCTGATGACCCACGCGGCGACGCGCCTCAGCCATATCCATGGTCCAGTCCAGCCCCAGCGCATCACAGCCGGTGGCAGCCATCGCCTCCAGCCACTGTCCGCCGCCTTTGGTAAAGAGCGTGACCGGGACGCGCCGGCCTTCGTTCTCACGTACCAGACCTTCCACAATTTTATGCATGTAGTTCAGCGAAAAATCGCGGTAGTCGCGTCCGGTCAGCACGCCACCCCAGGTATCGAAGATCATGACCGACTGCGCACCCGCTTTGATCTGCGCATTGAGGTAGAGGATCACGCTGTCCGCCAGCTTATCCAGCAGCGTGTGCAGCGTGTGCGGTTCGGCATACATCATCTTTTTGATTTTGGTAAATGCCTTGCTGCTGCCGCCCTCAACCATATAGGTGGCCAGCGTCCACGGGCTGCCGGAAAAACCAATCAGCGGGACGGCCCCCCTGAGATTGCGGCAGATGGTCCGTACCGCATTCATCACATAACCCAGCTCCTGCTCCGGATCGGGCACCGGCAGGTTATCAACATCGGCACGACAGGTAATCGGACGGGAGAAGCGCGGACCTTCGCCGGTTTCAAAATAGAGTCCCAGCCCCATTGCATCCGGGATGGTTAAAATATCGCTGAAGAGGATCGCTGCATCCAGCGGATAGCGGCGCAGCGGCTGCAGCGTCACTTCACACGCCAGCTCAGCATTTTTACACAGCGACATAAAATCACCGGCTTCAGCGCGCGTGGCTTTGTATTCCGGTAAATAGCGTCCGGCCTGACGCATCATCCAGACCGGGGTAACATCTACAGGCTGGCGCAGCAGGGCGCGCAGATAACGGTCGTTCTTCAGTTCACTCATAATGGGCTCTCTCATGCTAAGGGCGTCAGTGTAGCATTTTCATGCCACGCTGGCGCGACACAGCGCCACGGTGTCCTCAATCAGGCGCCGGGCCACGGTGCCTGGCGGCGGCAGCTGGGGCAGCGCATCAAAGCGATACCAGCCCGCATCCAGCAGCTCTTTTCCATCGTGCTGCAGCTCGCCATCCTCATACTCCGCCATAAATGCCGTCATCAGCGAATGGGGAAATGGCCACGGCTGCGAGGTCACGTAGCGCACGTTTTTTACCCGTACGTTACTCTCCTCCATGACCTCACGTGCCACCGCCTGCTCCAGCGTTTCGCCTACTTCAACAAAGCCGGCCAGCACCGTATAGATGCTGTTGCGATGGCGGGCGTGATTGGCCAGCAGGATCTCGTCGCCGCGGCGAATCGCTACAATGATGCAGGGTGCAATCTGCGGATAGTAACGTTCGCGGCAGTGGGTACAGAGGCAGGCAAACTCACGCGGGCTGATGCGCATTTCATGGCCGCAGTAGCCGCACCAGCGGTGGGAACGGTAAAATTCAGCCAGCTGCACCCCCCGGCCGGCGAGCTGAAACAGGCCGGTATCCTGATCGATAACCTGCCGGACCGAGCCCATATTTTCCGGACGCGACGCCTGGATCAGCCAGACGTTTTCGCCCAGCCACTCACCGATAAGTATGCCGTGCTGGCCTGCAAGGCCAAAATCTGCCGCTAAGCCGTGCGGCAGCTCACCCTGCGGCAACCAAAGTTTCTGTTCAGAGCTGACAATCCACCAGCCAGCGTCTACGCTTGAGATCTCACGTTGCATCTTATTCGTTGTCCTTAGCGTCGCACGGCACGCTGAAAGTCTGATGTTAAGTGTAATGAACAACTATAACTCACCGGGAGCCTCATATGCTTACCCAGTTAGATAACCTGACCAGGCGTGTCGGTGGCGGTAATGAATTAGTCGATGCATGGTTACGTGCGCGTCGGCATTTGCTTGTCACTTATTATGAATTAATCGGCATTAAGCCTAATAAAGAGGCGCTGACGGCGCTGAATGAGCAGGCTCTGGATGACTTCTGCCACACGCTGGTGGACTATCTCTCAACCGGCCATTTCAGTATGTATGAGCGCATTATCAAAGATCTGCAGGGCGATAGCCCGCTGGTTGCTGCAGCGCATCTCTACCCGGCGCTTGAAAGCAATACCGATCGCATCATGCAGCTGTATGACAGTCATCTGCAGCAGGCGATTACCGATGAAAACTGCGTTGAGTTCCAGCGGGCGCTATCTGAAGTAGGCGAAACGCTGGCGTCACGCTTTTCTCTGGAAGATAAGCTGATTCAGATGGCGTGGGATAACCAGCTGGTTTCTCCGCCGGTAGCAAACGACAGCACTATTGCGCGTCCGGCCTGATCCTGCTGCAGTTGTAAAATCCTTGTTATTCCGTAAAAGCCCACTTATGCTGACCGGGCTTTTATTGTTTTAAACAGAAACACCTTGTCGGAGTGCCCCCCGGGGCTGAGACCGTTAATTCGGGATCCGCGGAACCTGATCAGGCTAGTACCTGCGAAGGGAACAAGAGTAGCTATTATCAGCGCGCGATTGGATTTTACCTGTCTGCAGGCGCTGTTACTCCTTCCGGACTCCGGACAAGCAACTTCCACTGACTTCAGGAATTTTGCTATGTCTGCTGCTAAACCTTCTCGTCGTGAACAGCGCGCGCAAGCGCAGGATTTTATCAACTCGCTGCAGGGCACTGCCTTTCCCAACTCACAGCGTATCTGGATCGCCGGCAGCCGCGCCGACATTCGCGTGCCGATGCGTGAAATCCAGCTCAGCCCCACCCATACCGGCGGCACCAAAGCGGACCCGCAGTACGAAATCAATGAGCCGGTTCCGGTCTATGACACCGCTGGCGCCTATGGCGATCCGCAGGCCACTATCGATGTGCATCAGGGACTGGCAAAGCTGCGCGCCGCGTGGATAGACGAGCGTGATGACAGTGAACCGGTTACGCAGCGCAGTTCCGCTTATACACAGCAGCGTCTGGCCGATGAGGGACTGGACCACCTGCGCTTTGAATCGCTGCCCTCTCCGCGCCGGGCAAAACCTGGCCGCTGCGTCACGCAGCTGTACTACGCCCGTCAGGGCATCGTGACGCCGGAGATGGAGTTTATTGCGATACGTGAAAATATGGGGCGCGAACGCATTCGTAGCGAAGTTCTGCTGCAGCAGCATCCGGGCGAAGCCTTTGGCGCGCACCTGCCGGCGAATATCACCGCAGAATTTGTGCGCGATGAAGTCGCCAGCGGGCGCGCCATTATCCCAGCCAATATCAACCACCCCGAATCGGAACCGATGATTATTGGCCGCAATTTTCTGGTGAAGATCAACGCCAATATCGGCAACTCTGCGGTCAGCTCCTCGATTGAAGAGGAGGTTGAAAAGCTGGTGTGGTCCACGCGCTGGGGTGCCGATACCGTGATGGACCTCTCCACCGGCCGCTACATTCATGAAACGCGCGAGTGGATCCTGCGCAACAGCCCGGTCCCCATCGGCACCGTGCCGATCTATCAGGCGCTGGAGAAGGTGAATGGCATCGCTGAAAACCTTAACTGGGAAATTTTCCGCGATACGCTGCTGGAGCAGGCGGAGCAGGGCGTCGACTACTTCACTATTCACGCCGGCGTGCTGCTGCGCTATGTGCCGATGACGGCCAGACGCCTGACCGGTATCGTGTCGCGCGGCGGCTCAATCATGGCGAAATGGTGCCTGTCACATCACCAGGAGAGTTTTCTTTATCAGCATTTCCGCGATATCTGTGAAATCTGCGCCGCTTATGACGTGGCCCTCTCGCTGGGCGATGGCCTGCGCCCGGGATCGATTCAGGATGCCAACGATGAGGCGCAGTTTGCAGAACTCAGAACCTTAGGCGAGCTGACTAAAATCGCCTGGGAGTATGACGTGCAGGTGATGATTGAAGGACCGGGCCATATTCCGATGCAGATGATCCGGCGCAACATGACCGAGCAGCTCGACCACTGCCATGAAGCGCCCTTTTATACGCTTGGCCCGCTGACCACCGATATCGCACCGGGCTACGACCATTTTACCTCCGGTATTGGCGCGGCGATGATTGGCTGGTTTGGCTGCGCCATGCTCTGCTATGTAACGCCGAAAGAGCACCTCGGGCTGCCCAATAAAGAAGATGTCAAACAGGGGCTTATCACCTATAAGATCGCCGCGCATGCCGCCGATCTGGCCAAAGGGCATCCGGGGGCGCAGATCCGCGATAACGCTATGTCCAAAGCGCGCTTTGAATTCCGCTGGGAAGATCAGTTTAACCTCGCGCTGGATCCGCATACTGCCCGCGCCTACCACGATGAGACGCTGCCGCAGGAATCGGGCAAAGTCGCGCACTTCTGTTCTATGTGCGGGCCGAAGTTCTGCTCAATGAAAATTACCCAGGAAGTGCGGGAGTTTGCGGCGCGCCAGCAGGCTGAGGCACAGCCGGTTGAAGTGGCTGAAGCGGGAATGGCAGAGATGTCTGAGACATTCCGCCGCCGCGGTGGTGAGCTCTATCATCCTGCTGATGCGATCGGTAAGGAGAAAGCATGACAACCGCGTTTGCTGCTACTGCCCCGCAGCTGGGGCTCTATCCGGTAGTTGACAGCGTCAGCTGGATCGAACGCCTGCTGGCCGCCGGGGTACGCACGATCCAGCTGCGCATCAAAGATCTGCCGGATCGGGATGCAGAAGATGCGGTGCGTAAAGCGATTGCGCTGGGCCGGCACTATCACGCACGGCTGTTCATTAATGATTACTGGCGTCTGGCCATTGCGCATCAGGCATACGGCGTACACCTGGGTCAGGAGGATCTGGAGATAGCGGATCTGCAGGCGATTCAGCAGGCGGGCCTGCGGCTGGGCATCTCAACGCATGATGACGCAGAGCGGGAGCGCGCGGTGGCACTACGCCCCTCCTATATCGCACTGGGGCACATCTTCCCCACGCAAACCAAGCAGATGCCGTCTGCGCCACAGGGAGTGGTCCGGCTGCAGCAACACCTGCCGCATCTGCAGGGTATCCCTGCGGTCGCTATCGGCGGCATTTCACTGGCGCGCGTGCCTGAGGTGCTGGCGACCGGTGTCGGCAGCGTGGCGGTTGTCAGCGCCATCACGCAGGCGGCTGACTGGCGCGCGGCCACCGCTGATCTGCTGCGGCTGGTGGGAAGCGGAACGCCGATCGCAGAGGCCTGAAAATTGGTGTAACCCGCGCAGAAATGGCGCAAGCCGGCCCGCAGGGGTAGCCAGCAGGCCTCGTCTGCGCGCCGGAAACCGTTACAGTACGTCTGCCCGCTGTGATTTGCAGCGGGCCAGGGCTGGTTCCCCTTCTCTCCCTCCAGCCCTGCCTTTCCGGTTTACTCCGCCAGCAGCTGCTCCGCCTGATGTCTGTCGCTACTGCACGCCTGCATGGCGCGCTCCACCGCCGTTCCCAGCCGCGCCAGCGCCTGCTCCGTCTGTTCATTCATGGGCAAGCCATAATTGAGTCGCAGACAGTTACGGTATTTACCCGCAGCGGAAAACAGAGAACCCACGGCGACCTGCAGGCTGGCCTCGCGCAGCTCGGCATTAAGCCGCACCGCATCAAACGCCTCCGGCAGCTCAATCCACATCAGAAACCCACCCTGCGGGCGCGATACGCAGATGCCGCAGGGAAAGTAGTGCCGCACCCAGCAGCTGAACGTTTCATAGTTGCGCTGATACACCTGGCGCATACGGCGCAGGTGCGGGAGATAGTGGCCCTGGCGAATAAACTCCGCCACGGTGTGCTGCGGCAGCGTAGCCGTGGATCCGGTGCCGATATATTTCATATGCAGCACCCTGTCGCGATAGCGACCCGGCGCCACCCAGCCCACCCGCAGCCCCGGTGCCAGCGTTTTTGAAAATGAGCTGCAGAGCAGCACGCGGCCATCCATGTCGAGCGATTTGAGCGTGACAGGACGCGGGTAGTCCCATGCCAGCTCGCCATAGACATCATCCTCTATGATGGCGGCATCAACCCGCTGCGCCAGCGCCAGCAGCGCCCGCTTGCGCGCTTCCGGCATAATAAAACCCAGCGGATTATTGCAGTTTGGCACCACCACTACGGCTTTGATTGGCCACTGCTCAAACGCCAGCTCCAGCGCCTCAAGACTGATCCCGGTGACTGAGTCGGTCGGAATTTCAATCACCCTGATCCCCAGTCCGCGCAATGTCTGCATTGTGCCATGAAACGCGGGCGACTCTACCGCAATGATGTCACCCGGCGCACAGACGGCGCGAATTGAAACCGACAGCGCCTCATGACAGCCGGTGGTGATCACAATATCCTCTGCCGTCAGCTGACAACCGCTGTCGATGGTCAGGCGCGCCACCTGCTCGCGCAGGGCGCTGACGCCGAGCAGACTGTCATAGTTGAGCAGTTCAGTCTGCTGTTTCTGCGCCAGCCGGCTCATGATTTTCCACAGCGGTTTCAGCGTGGGCTGCGTCAGATCGGGCATGCCGCTGCCCAGCTGCATCACGTTACCGCTGGTGCGGCTGCTGAGGAGTTCCAGCACGGAATCCCACTGCGTAACCTCTACCGGCCGCTGTACCGGGCGCGTCAGCGCAGGCACAGGCGGGGTCGCTTTATGCGTGGCAACAAAATAGCCGGATCGCGGCTGCGGTACGATCAGCTGCTTCTCTTCCAGCAGATGATACGCCTGCTGCACGGTGCTGATACTGACTCCATGCTCGCTACTCAGCGTGCGTACTGAGGGCAGGCGTTCACCGCTGCGATAAAGCCCCTGCTCAATCCGATCGGAGAGCAGGCAGGCCAGATGCTGATAGCGCGTCATTGTATGCTCCTGGTAACAAATCCATCTAAAAAAGCAGTACAGATCAGCGCTACTTTTAGCATTCAGATAGAGCAAAACGCAATCTGTATGGTTAATAAACCCTGAATTTGGGTCTGTATGGTTTTGACAGAAAAACGGAAAATGCTGCTCAGATACCCCTGTTAAGGAGCGAGAGAATGGAATTTGATCAGAATCGTGCTGCAAAACCTTTCAGCGTAACGCTGCCAGACATGATCCGTGCGGCGCTGCGGATGCTGAAGCAGTGGCGTGCCCGACGCGCGACGCGTCAGGTACTGGCTCAGCTCAGCGACAACCAGCTGCGCGATATTGGCCTGACGCGCCACGAGGTAAAATGTAAGCGCTGAGCCTCAGGCAAAAAAAAACCCTGCCGGAGCAGGGTTTTTTATCATCGGTGCAGCAGACGATTACTCGTCGTTGTTGCCACCCAGACCAGCGTTTAGCAGCTCAGCCAGGCTTGCAGAGGCTTCATCCGCAGTAACCTGCGGTGTAACCGGCGCTTCACCCGCCTGACGGCGACGCATACGATCCTGATGGTAAGCATAACCGGTACCAGCCGGGATCAGACGACCCACGATAACGTTCTCTTTCAGGCCGCGCAGTTCATCGCGCTTGCCTGCTACTGCGGCTTCGGTCAGGACACGCGTGGTCTCCTGGAACGAGGCTGCAGAGATGAACGACTCGGTTGCCAGAGACGCTTTGGTAATACCCAGCAGATCGCGCGCATAGGTTGCGCCGATTTTGCCAGCGGTCTCCAGATCGCGGTTGGAGATCTTGATGCGGGAGACTTCTGCCTGCTCGCCTTCAAGGAACTCCGAGCTACCTGCGCTCATGATGGTCGCTTTACGCAGCATCTGACGTACGATGACTTCGATGTGCTTATCGTTAATCTTAACGCCCTGCAGGCGGTAAACTTCCTGCACTTCGTTAGTGATATAACGCGTTACCGCATGAACGCCACGCAGACGCAGGATGTCGTGTGGTGATTCCGGGCCGTCAGATACGACGTCACCGCGTTCCACGCGCTCACCTTCGAATACGTTAAGCTGACGCCACTTCGGAATCATCTCTTCGTACGGATCGCTGCCATCAACCGGTGTGATCACCAGACGACGCTTGCCTTTGGTCTCTTTACCGAAGGAGATAATACCGCTGATCTCCGCCAGAATAGCTGGCTCTTTCGGACGACGCGCTTCGAACAGATCCGCAACGCGCGGCAGACCACCGGTGATGTCCTTGGTACCGCCAGATTCCTGCGGAACACGCGCCAGGGTATCACCCGAGCTGATCTTCACGCCATCTTCCAGCTGCACAATCGCTTTACCTGGCAGGAAGTACTGAGCCGGCATGTCGGTGCCCGGGATCAGAACGTCGTTGCCGTTAGCATCAACGATTTTCAGCGCCGGACGCAGGTCTTTACCGCCAGCAGTACGCTCTGCGGAATCCAGTACCACCAGCGATGACAGACCGGTAAGGTCGTCAGTCTGACGGGTAATGGTCTGACCGTCGATCATGTCGGTGAAGCGGATGAAACCACCCACTTCGGTGATTACCGGCATGGTGTGCGGATCCCAGTTTGCTACGGTTTCGCCCGCCGCAACCTGCTCACCATCACCTTTCGCCATCACCGCACCGTAAGGCACTTTATAGCTCTCTTTGGTACGACCGAACTCGTCGATCATCTTCAGCTCAACGTTACGTGAAACGATAACCAGCTTCCCGGAGGAGTTGGTTACTGACTTCGCGTTGGTCAGCTTGATAGTACCTTTGTTCTTCACCTGAATGCTGGATTCAGCAGCCGCACGCGATGCCGCACCACCGATGTGGAACGTACGCATTGTCAGCTGAGTACCCGGCTCACCGATGGACTGTGCTGCGATAACGCCGATGGCCTCACCTTTGTTGATGATGTGACCACGAGCCAGATCGCGACCGTAGCAGTGTGCACACACACCGAAGTCGGTTTCACAGCTTACTACTGAACGCACTTTGATAACGTCAACGGAGTTCTCTTCCACCACGTCACACCAGTGCTCATCGATCAGCGTATTACGCGGGATCAGGATGTCAGCAGTGCCTGGCTTCAGAACGTCTTCAGCCGTTACACGACCCAGTACGCGCTCACGCAGCGGCTCTTTAACGTCGCCACCTTCGATAACCGGCGTCATCATGATGCCTTCGAACGTGCCACAGTCATCTTCGGTAACAACCAGATCCTGCGCCACGTCAACCAGACGACGGGTCAGATAACCGGAGTTTGCCGTTTTCAGTGCGGTATCGGCCAGACCTTTACGCGCACCGTGCGTCGAGATGAAGTACTGCAGTACGTTCAGGCCTTCACGGAAGTTTGCCGTGATAGGCGTCTCGATGATGGAGCCATCTGGCTTCGCCATCAGACCACGCATACCTGCCAGCTGACGAATCTGTGCTGCAGAACCACGCGCACCGGAGTCGGCCATCATGTAGATGCTGTTGAACGAGACCTGCTGCTCTTCTTCGCCGTTACGGTTGATAACGGTTTCCGTCTGCAGGTTATCCATCATCGCTTTAGAGACGCGTTCGTTGGCAGCGGCCCAGATATCGATGACTTTGTTATAACGTTCACCCGCCGTAACCAGACCAGACTGGAACTGCTCCTGAATTTCAGCCACTTCAGCTTCAGCTTCAGCGATGATTTCCGCTTTCTTCGCCGGAATAACCATATCGTCGATACCGACTGATGCACCTGAACGGGCTGCATAGGCGAAACCGGTGTACATGGTCTGGTCAGCAAAGATAACGGTCGGCTTCAGGCCCAGAATGCGGTAACAGGTGTTCAGCATTTTGGAGATCGCTTTCTTACCCAGCGCCTGGTTGACGATGGAGTAAGGCAGACCTTTCGGTACGATCATCCACAGAATCGCACGGCCAATGGTCGTGTCGATCAGGCTGGTTTTCGCAACGAGCTCTTCCTGTTCGTTTTTCGCATATTCTGTAATACGCACTTTAACGCGGGCGTGCAGCTCAGCCAGGCCAGCGCGATAAACACGCTCAGCTTCTTTCGGGCCGGTCAGCACCATGCCTTCGCCTTTGGCGTTTACTTTGTCGCGGGTCATATAGTACAGACCCAGAACAACGTCCTGTGAAGGAACGATGATTGGCTCACCGTTCGCTGGCGACAGGATGTTGTTGGTCGACATCATCAGCGCACGCGCTTCCAGCTGAGCTTCCAGCGTCAGCGGTACGTGTACCGCCATCTGGTCACCATCGAAGTCGGCGTTATAGGCCGCACAGACCAGCGGGTGCAGCTGGATCGCTTTACCTTCGATCAGAACCGGTTCAAACGCCTGGATGCCGAGACGGTGCAGCGTTGGTGCACGGTTCAGCAGTACCGGGTGTTCGCGGATCACTTCATCCAGGATATCCCAGACAACCGCTTCTTCGCGCTCAACCATTTTCTTGGCTGCTTTGATGGTGGTAGCAAGACCACGCAGTTCCAGCTTGCCGTAGATGAACGGTTTGAACAGCTCCAGTGCCATTTTCTTCGGCAGACCGCACTGATGCAGACGCAGGTATGGACCCACGGTGATAACCGAACGACCGGAGTAGTCAACGCGTTTACCCAGCAGGTTCTGACGGAAACGACCCTGCTTACCTTTGATCATGTCAGCCAGCGATTTCAGCGGACGCTTGTTAGAACCGGTGATGGCACGACCGCGACGGCCGTTATCCAGCAGGGCATCTACCGCTTCCTGCAGCATACGCTTTTCGTTGCGCACGATGATATCTGGCGCAGCCAGATCCAGCAGACGCTTCAGACGGTTGTTACGGTTGATCACGCGACGATAGAGATCGTTGAGATCTGACGTTGCGAAACGACCACCATCCAGCGGTACCAGCGGACGCAGATCTGGCGGCAGAACCGGCAGAACGGTCAGGATCATCCACTCTGGCTTGTTGCCAGACTGCACGAACGCTTCCAGCAGCTTGATACGCTTGGTCAGCTTTTTACGTTTGGTCTCGGAGTTAGTCTCGTTCAGCTCTTCACGCAGCTGCTCGCACTCCTGCTCCAGATCCATATTTTTCAGCAGTGCCTGGATCGCTTCCGCACCCATCTTCGCGTCAAATTCGTCACCGAACTCTTCCAGCGCGTCAAGGTACTGCTCTTCCGTCAGGATCTGACGTTTTTCCAGGTTAGTCATACCGCCTTCGATAACCACGTAGGATTCGAAGTAAAGTACGCGCTCAATGTCACGCAGTGGCATATCCAGCAGCAGGCCGATGCGGGACGGCAGCGACTTCAGGAACCAGATGTGTGCAGTAGGTGAAGCCAGCTCGATGTGACCCATACGCTCACGGCGTACTTTGGTCTGCGTCACTTCAACGCCGCACTTCTCGCAGATAACACCGCGATGCTTCAGGCGCTTGTACTTACCGCACAGGCACTCGTAGTCTTTAACCGGTCCGAAGATACGGGCACAGAAAAGACCGTCACGCTCTGGCTTGAAGGTACGGTAGTTAATGGTTTCCGGCTTTTTAACTTCACCAAAAGACCAGGAACGGATCATGTCTGGCGAAGCCAGAGCAATTTTGATCGCATCAAACTCTTCGGTTTTAGTTTGCGCTTTCAGAAACTTAAGTAAGTCTTTCACGGATTAGCTCCCGTCGGAGTGGAACTCTCAGGGACGCGCACCCGGAGTGCGCGTCCCATAACCAGTACTTGCGAGTGCTTACTCGTCTTCCAGCTCGATGTTGATACCCAGCGAGCGGATCTCTTTCAACAGTACGTTGAAGGATTCCGGCATGCCCGGTTCCATCTGATGGTTGCCATCGACGATGTTTTTATACATCTTCGTACGGCCGTTGACGTCATCAGACTTAACGGTAAGCATTTCCTGCAGGGTATACGCGGCACCGTATGCTTCCAGTGCCCACACTTCCATCTCACCGAAGCGCTGACCACCGAACTGCGCCTTACCACCCAGCGGCTGCTGAGTAACGAGGCTGTAGGAGCCGGTCGAACGGGCGTGCATCTTGTCATCAACCAGGTGGTTCAGTTTCAGCATGTACATGTAACCTACGGTTACCTGACGCTCAAACTGCTCACCGGTACGGCCATCAAACAGCGTAATCTGACCAGAAGAAGGCAGGCCGCCGAGCTGCAGCAGCTCTTTGATCTCGCTCTCTTTCGCACCGTCGAACACTGGCGTGGCGATTGGCATACCTTTTTTCAGGTTCTCTGCCAGACGCAGCACTTCATCGTCCGAGAAGGTGTTCAGATCAACTTTCTGACGCACGTCGGTGCCCAGATCGTAAGCACGCTGGATAAACTCACGCAGTTTGGCGACTTCTTCCTGCTTCTTCAGCATCGCATTGATCTTCTCACCAATGCCTTTCGCCGCCATACCCAGGTGGGTTTCCAGAATCTGACCGATGTTCATACGCGATGGTACGCCCAGCGGGTTCAGTACGATGTCAACCGGCGTGCCATTTTCGTCATAAGGCATATCTTCGATCGGGTTGATCTTGGAGATAACACCTTTGTTACCATGGCGGCCTGCCATTTTGTCACCAGGCTGGATCTGACGTTTAACGGCCAGATAAACCTTAACGATCTTCAGCACGCCTGGTGCCAGATCGTCGCCCTGGGTGATTTTGCGACGCTTCGCTTCGAGCTTCTTCTCAAACTCGTGCTTCAGCTCATCATACTGTCCGGCCAGCTGCTCGAGAGTATTCTGCTTCTCTTCGTCAGTCAGGCCCAGCTCCAGCCAGCGCTCGCGCGGCAGCTTGTCCAGCTTGTCCGCTTCAACGCCGCCCGCGATCAGCACAGCCTGAATACGGCTGAACAGACCCGCTTCGAGGATCTGCAGTTCTTCAGACAGGTCTTTCTTCGCCTGCTTCAGCTGCATCTCTTCGATTTCCAGCGCGCGCTTATCTTTTTCCACACCATCGCGGGTAAAGACCTGCACATCGATAACGGTACCAGAGACGCCATTCGGTACGCGCAGCGACGAGTCTTTCACGTCGGACGCTTTTTCACCGAAGATAGCGCGCAGCAGTTTCTCTTCTGGCGTCAGCTGGGTTTCACCTTTAGGCGTTACCTTACCGACCAGAATGTCACCACCGGTTACTTCTGCACCGATATAGACGATACCGGATTCATCCAGCTTGGAGAGCGCAGCTTCGCCGACGTTCGGGATGTCAGCGGTGATCTCTTCCGGCCCCAGTTTGGTGTCACGGGACACGCAAGCCAGTTCCTGAATGTGGATCGTGGTGAAACGGTCTTCCTGAACCACACGCTCTGAGACGAGGATGGAGTCTTCGAAGTTGTAACCGTTCCATGGCATGAACGCCACGCGCATGTTCTGACCCAGCGCCAGCTCACCCAGATCGGTGGATGGACCATCTGCCAGCACGTCACCGCGCTCGATTGGCTCACCCAGAGAGACACACGGCATCTGGTTGATACAGGTGTTCTGGTTTGAACGGGTGTACTTGGTCAGGTTGTAGATGTCGATACCGGCTTCGCCTGCGTACATCTCTTCTTCGTTAACTTTGATAACGATACGGGATGCATCTACATACTGTACGGTACCACCACGTTTCGCGACGGCAGTTACACCGGAGTCAACCGCTACTGCACGTTCCATACCGGTACCTACCAGCGGCTTATCAGCGCGCAGAGTCGGGACCGCCTGACGTTGCATGTTCGCACCCATCAGGGCGCGGTTAGCATCATCGTGTTCCAGGAACGGGATCAGTGACGCACCGACAGAAACCACCTGCTGGGTGGAAACGTCCATGTAGTCAACCTGATCGCGGCTGAACAGGCTCGATTCACCTTTGCTACGGCAGGTGACGAGATCGTCAACAAAGCTACCATCATCAGCAAGGTTGGTGTTCGCCTGAGCGATAACGTAGTTACCCTCTTCAATCGCAGAGAGGTAATGAATTTCGTCACTCACTTTGCCATCAACAACGCGACGGTATGGTGTCTCAAGGAAACCATATTCGTTGGTCTGCGCGTAGACAGAGAGTGAGTTGATCAGGCCGATGTTCGGGCCTTCCGGCGTTTCGATTGGACATACGCGACCGTAGTGAGTCGGGTGTACGTCACGCACTTCAAAGCCAGCACGCTCACGGGTCAGACCGCCTGGGCCCAGAGCAGAAATACGACGCTTATGCGTAATTTCAGACAGCGGGTTGTTCTGGTCCATAAACTGAGACAGCTGGCTGGAACCAAAGAACTCTTTTACTGCGGCTGAAATCGGCTTGGCGTTAATCATGTCCTGCGGCATCAGCGTATCGAGATCGCCCAGTGACAGACGCTCTTTCACTGCACGCTCAACGCGAACCAGACCTACGCGGAACTGGTTCTCAGCCATCTCACCGACAGAACGGATACGACGGTTACCAAGGTGATCGATGTCATCCACTTCGCCGATACCGTTACGGATACCGATCAGCTTCTTCATCACCTCGATGATATCTTCTTTGCTCAGGATACCTGAACCTTCGATCTCATCACGCAGCAGAGAACGGTTAAACTTCATGCGGCCGACCGCAGAGAGATCGTAACGATCTTCAGAGAAGAACAGGTTCTCGAACAGGTTTTCCGCTGCTTCACGCGTTGGCGGCTCGCCCGGACGCATCATGCGGTAGATCTCAACCAGCGCGCTCAGGCGATCGTTGGTTGGGTCAACACGCAGGGTCTCGGAGATATAAGGGCCGTGATCCAGATCGTTGGTGAACAGGGTTTCGATGCGCTTGTGGCCCGACTGGCTCAGTTTTGCCAGCAGATCCAGTGACAGTTCCATGTTAGCCGGAACAATCAGCTCACCGGTGTTCAGATCGATGTAGTCTTTAGCAACGACTTTACCGGCGATATATTCAACCGGGACTTCGATATGCTGAACGCTATCTTTTTCCAGCTGGCGAATATGACGCGCAGTGATGCGACGACCTTTCTCAACGTAGACCGTGCCGTTGGCTTCGATATCGAAGGAAGCCGTTTCGCCACGCAGGCGCTCAGGCACCAGTTCCATCTGCAGCTTGTTGTCGCGGATTTCAAAGACCACTTTTTCGAAGAACAGATCGAGGATCTGCTCAGTGGTGTATTCCAGGGCGCGCAGGATGATACTGGCCGGCAGCTTACGACGACGGTCAATACGGACGAACAGGTTATCTTTTGGATCGAACTCGAAGTCGAGCCATGAACCACGGTAAGGGATGATACGTGCGTTATAAAGCACTTTACCGGAAGAGTGCGTTTTACCCTTATCGCTGTCAAAGAACACGCCAGGACTACGATGCAGCTGAGAAACGATAACACGCTCAGTACCATTGATAACAAAGGTACCGTTGTCAGTCATGAGTGGAATTTCACCCATGTAGACTTCTTGTTCTTTGATGTCTTTAACGGTGCCTTCCGGCGCTTCGCGCTCGTAGATCACCAGACGCAGTTTCACGCGCAGCGGTGCCGAATAGGTCACGCCACGAATCTGACATTCAGTTACGTCAAAGACCGGCTCACCCAGGCGATAGCTGACATACTGCAATTCAGAGTTGCCGCTGTAGCTCGCGATTGGGAACACGGAACGGAAGGCTGCTTCCAGACCGTATTGGCCTTCTGGATCTTGCTCGATGAACTTCTGAAACGAGTCAAGCTGGATAGAAAGGAGATAGGGAACATCCAGAACTTGTGGACGTTTACCAAAATCCTTACGAATACGTTTTTTCTCGGTATAGGAGTAAACCATAGGGTTCCTCAGCTAGCTGACAAGTCGACCCACGCTGTCCGTCCTGACGGGACAGTTATGCAACACTATTTTTGTTTTTCATGCGATGCGTGGCACCCCATGCAATACATCTTTCTATCACTCTTAAATCATTTCATCGCTATTGTGCCGGCAGGGAACCTTCACAGGAGAGCGGTATATTAAGGCGTCGATAGAAAAAGATATTGAAGAGAAACAATGGATAAACAGTGCGAAACGCCATCGTTCCCCTGTAGCGCAAAAAGGCTGGTGACCAAAAAGTCACCAGCCATCAGCCCGATTACTCAGACTGCAACCCTAAGGTTGTCTTACTTAACTTCAACTTCAGCGCCAGCTTCTTTCAGAGCAGCTTCAAGTGCAGCTGCGTCATCTTTGCTGATGCCTTCTTTGATCACGCCAGTCGCTTCAACCAGATCTTTGGCTTCTTTCAGGCCCAGACCAGTTGCAGTACGTACTGCTTTGATTACTGCTACTTTGTTCGCGCCAACTGCTTTCAGCACAACGTCGAACTCAGTTTTCTCTTCAACAGCTTCAGCCGGGCCAGCAGCTACAGCTACAGCAGCAGCAGCAGAAACGCCGAATTTTTCTTCCATAGCAGAAACCAGCTCAACTACTTCCATTACGGACATAGCTGCAACGGCTTCCAGGATTTGATCTTTAGTGATAGACATGTCGATTGTTCCTAAAATTCACAAAAAGTTTATACGTAAGCAGGTACGAAGGAAAAGAAAGAGGCCTTAAGCCGCTTCTTTTGCATCGCGTACAGCAGCCAGAGTGCGAACCAGTTTGCCAGCAGCGGCTTCTTTCATGGTCGACATCAGACGTGCCAGTGCTTCTTCGTAAGTCGGCAGAGTTGCCAGACGGTCAATATTGGCCGCCGTGATCAGCTCACCTTCAAAGGCTGCAGCTTTGACCTCAAATTTTGCATTCGCTTTCGCGAACTCTTTGAACAGACGAGCAGCAGCGCCCGGGTGTTCCATAGAGTATGCAATCAGGGTCGGACCAACAAACGTGTCTTTCAGGCACTCGAAAGGAGTACCTTCAACGACGCGGCGCAGCAGGGTGTTGCGAACAACACGCATGTAAACGCCAGCTTCACGACCTGCTTTACGCAGTTCAGTCATTTTATCAACGGTAACGCCACGGGAATCCGCAACAACCGCTGAAAGCGCGCCTTTGGCTACTTCGCTAACTTCAGCAACAATCGCTTGTTTGCCTTGAAGATTTAATGCCATTAGCTTTGCTCCTGGATTTGACCGGGAAAAATTTCCCGGAACTCACTTCACCTGACTGCCCGAAAGCAGCAGGCGCTATTACACGGTGAGCAGAATCCAGTGAAGAAATAAATCTTTTTGGTTCTGTCACCGTCTACGCAGGATATTAAGCAGAGCTTCCGAAGAAAGTTCCGCTCCTGCGGTCTTGGACGGAGGCCAGGATTAGGCCTGGCTCCAACCTTAGCCACTGTATTTTAATGCGTTACCGCATTAAGCCGCAGCGGCTATGAATTTGGGTTCTGAGAACAGTGTTCATTCAGAACAACGGGCGTAAGATTCTAGATGAATTTTTCGCCCGTTTCAAGCAGCAATTAGTTTGCTACTGCGTTCAGACCAGCCTGGTCAACGGCAACGCCGGCGCCCATGGTGGTAGAGATGCTGACTTTCTTGATGTACACGCCTTTAGCCTGAGCAGGTTTTGCTTTTTTCAGCGCGACCAGCAGAGATTCCAGGTTTTCTTTCAGTTTGTCAGTATCGAAGTCCACTTTACCGATGGTAGTGTGGATGATGCCGTTTTTGTCGTTACGATAACGAACCTGACCCGCTTTAGCGTTCTTAACCGCTTCAGCAACGTTTGGCGTTACAGTACCAACTTTCGGGTTTGGCATCAGACCACGTGGGCCCAGAACCTGGCCCAGCTGGCCAACAACGCGCATTGCATCCGGAGATGCGATAACGACGTCAAAGTTCATTTCGCCTTTTTTGATCTGATCGGCCAGATCTTCCATACCTACCAGCTCAGCGCCAGCTGCTTTAGCAGCTTCAGCGTTTGCGCCCTGGGTAAAGACAGCAACACGTACTGAACGACCAGTACCGTGTGGCAGAACGGTTGCACCGCGTACGTTCTGATCAGATTTACGTGCATCGATGCCGAGGTTAACAGCAACGTCTACGCTTTCTGTGAATTTGGCAGTAGCCAGTTCTTTCAGCAGAGCAACAGCTTCGTTGATGTCGTACTGTTTAGTTGCATCAACTTTGTCACGGATCACGCGCATGCGCTTGGTCAGCTTAGCCATTTCTTAATCCTCCACTACCAGGCCCATGGAACGAGCAGTACCTTCGATAGAGCGAGTCATCGCTTCTACGTCAGCACCAGTCATGTCCGCAGCTTTGGTTTCTGCGATTTCACGTACCTGAGCACGAGTTACTTTACCGACTTTGTCTTTGTTCGGCTTACCAGAACCAGACTTGATGCCCGCTGCTTTTTTCAGCAGTACGGCAGCCGGAGGCGTTTTGGTAACGAAGGTGAAAGAACGGTCGCTATATACAGTGATAACAACTGGAGTAGGCAGGCCTTTCTCCAGAGATTCTGTTTTGGCGTTAAACGCTTTACAGAATTCCATGATGTTAACACCCTGCTGACCCAGAGCCGGACCAACCGGTGGGCTCGGGTTAGCCATACCAGCTGCAACCTGCAGCTTAACGTAGGCTTGTACTTTCTTGGCCATGATAATTCCTCTATTGGGTATAGCGCCTGAAAACAGGCTCCCCGTGGTAACGATTTACCCGCCGTTGCCAGCGTGTAAAAACAAAAGGCGCGAAATTATAGGTAAATTTCGCGCCTTCTGCAAGAGTCAAAAAGTGAACAAAAGGGTTAACCTTTCTCCACCTGAGCAAAATCAAGTTCAACCGGTGTTGCACGACCAAAGATAGAAACCGACACTTTCAGGCGGCTCTTCTCATAGTCAACTTCTTCGACCACGCCGTTGAAGTCAGCAAACGGACCGTCGTTGACGCGTACCATCTCGCCTGGCTCAAACAGCGTTTTCGGACGCGGCTTATCACCTACCTGCTGCAGGCGGTTCATAATCGCATCAACTTCTTTGTCACTGATTGGTGCAGGACGGTCAGATGTACCGCCAATGAAGCCCATTACACGCGGTACACTGCGCACCAGGTGCCAGCTGGCGTCATTCATCACCATCTGTACCAGGACGTAGCCAGGGAAGAATTTGCGCTCGCTTTTACGACGCTGACCGCCACGGATTTCAACGACTTCTTCAGTCGGCACCATGACGTCACCAAACAGTTCTTCCATGTTGTGCAGTTTGATATGCTCTTGCAGCGATTTCGCTACGCGGGCTTCAAAACCGGAGAACGCCTGAACGACGTACCAGCGTTTTTTTGGAGCTTCAGACATCTCAGAACCTCAGGCCAGTAATAAACGATACCAGACGGACCAGAATACCATCCAGCCCCCACAAAATCAGTGACATCACGGCCGTAACCGCGGCAACGATTAGCGTGGTATGTAAGGTTTCCTGACGGGTTGGCCAGATAACCTTGCGCATTTCGGTTCTTGCTTCACGAGCAAAAGCCACGGTTGCTTTACCTTTGATAGTCAGTAAAGCGATGCCACCCGCAGCAGCGATCAGCACTACTACAGCCAGCGCACGTAAGGGCAGCGTAATATCGCGATAGAGATAGTTACCCACAATGGCAACCAGCAGTAACGCAATCACAGCTACCCACTTTATCGCTTCCAGGCCGCGCCCGCTCCCTTGAGCTTCGGTATTCGCACTCATAAACCAACCTGCCACAATAATTCAGAAACTATTCTGCCCCGCGTATAGGCGAGGCATCCAAACCGAATGAGCTGTTGGGCATAACTCGGTCTCCAGCGCTGTAAAACAGAGCCTGTCTCAGCAATGATTATGATTGAAAATCACTGATGAGCCAGGTTCTAAGTGACAGCGTGCAAAAAGGGCATCAAATGATGCCCTTTTCATGCGCATTGCGTCAAATACTATCGCAATTAAGCGATAACAGAAGCAACAACGCCCGCGCCAACGGTAC
>NZ_QBJB02000022.1:0-29089 GCF_003057675.2 Pantoea sp. RIT413 | reverse complement strand
CCGACTGAACTACAGAGGAATCGTGTGAACGAGGCGAATAGTAGTGGCCCCGGACGAGCCTGTCAACAGCTTAAAACACAATTGCATTCAACTGGCTAGCAAAGATACAGCCCGCGCAGGGATCAGGCAGATTCCGCCGCCAGCGTCGCAAGCCGGGCAGCAGGATCCTGACGGTAAAACAGCTGCAGGTGTCGATACATCGCCGGAAAGCGCTGAAGGAGCAGGTCGGGCGCAGTGAAGAAATATTCTGACAGCACAGCAAAACATTCGGCCGGATCGCTGGCTGCGTAGGGATCAAAGGTCGCGGCCTCTTCACCCGCGAGTGCCACTTCATCGTCAATTTCCTGCATCACCTGCAGCAAATCTTTCTCCCAGCCAGCGACCTCGCGCAGCGGAATAGCGGGGATGCCGCTGGTGTAGCCGCTGCCGCGCGCGTCCAGCTTATGCGCCACTTCATGGATCACCAGGTTATAGCCTGAGAGATCGAACGCGTCGGAAATATCCAGCGCGTTGAGCACCACCGGCCCCTGCGTCCAGCTCTGCCCGGCGTGTACAGCGGGCGCCTGATGCACCAGCCCGCTCTCATCTTCCCAGCGGTCATCAACCGTAAAGGGTTCAGGATAGATAAGCACGTCGTGAAAGCCATCCAGCCACTCCACGCCCAGCTTCAGCACCGGCAGGCAAAACAGCAGCGCCAGACGGGCGCTGTGCAGCGCATCCAGTTCAGTGCCCTGCAGCAGGACAAATTTTTTCTGCTGCAGAAAGCGCTGCGCCATGCCGATCAGAACGGCGTGCTCGTCATGATTAAGCAGTGAAAACACAGGCTGCCGCAGCGCCTGCGTCCAGGGCAGTTCAGCGACAGCATCGGATTTATGCGCGTTCCGGGACCATTTAAACATCGCAGCGCCTGTAAAAGGAGAGAAGGAGTGCCGACGGGACAGAATGTGCCAGACGTCAAACCCGTTATTCAACCTGTTAGCCGGGACGGTGTCTGTGATTGCGCTTGCAAAGTGAAAAGCAAAAAAAAGCGGGGCGGGGCGTAAGCGCCTCTTCCGGTGGGCAGAAGAGGCGCAGGGCGCATGCTCAGAGCGATCGGCTTTCGCGCAGAACGCGCTCAAATTCAATGACCCAGACCCAGGGGTTAACCTCCCAGCTGGTCGCGCCATACTGTTTTTGCCACGCTTTGCGATACGCCTCTTTGGGCGACTCTGAATTCATATTCATGGTAAAGAAGTTGTTCAGGAAGTGCGAGTCCGTCTGAACGCCCTCCGCCATGATGTCATCCTCGCTGATATCCTGGATTTTTTCAGCCCGGATCGCGGTGATGGTCAGATCGATGCGGCTTGCCCAGCGCGGCATGTGAATGGCCGTCTGCCAGCCAAACTGCTCCGCGTCCTGCAGATCGTCCTCCAGCTGACCAAACTCGTTGCTGTCAGCACGATACTGGCAGAAGTCGGGATGGCGAAACAGCTGGGGATCGCGATCGTACTCTGCCAGCTGCGCTTCCGGCACAATCGGGCCGCGCCAGGTTTCGCGTACCCACAGGCGATCGCCAACCTGCCCGAAGGGACAGTGCGCGCTGATATCGGACATCGACATCAGTTTGTAGCCGTGAAGATGATTCGCACTGACATCAAACGCATGAACGCCTTCATGGTGGTCCTGTCCTGGACCAAATGCCTGCGTTTTCATAATGCGTCGGGTCTGTGTTTGCTGGCCAACCAGTAGGGCGCGAACCCGCTGTTCGGAAAAAAGAATCGGCCGTTCTTTCATTTTTTACCTCTTGTTATATCACGAACCCGGAAAGCGTTGACGTTACATCCTGTACAGGACGAGACCCTTAGCATAAAGGTTTCAAACAAATTTGCTTAATAATTTGTCACCTGATAATCAGGCGTTCCCTTCCTGTTCCGGTATTAAAAAAACATCCAGGCAAAAAGTGGGGTGCAGATCGCTTAACGTACCGGCGAAATGCGGAAATTTCCCCTATACAGTACGTTATAACGGCCAAAATAGAAATATTTTCAGACTATTTCACCTTTTTCTCCGCTAATAACTGGCTATCTGTCAGCGAGGAGTGACCGCTTAAATTCCCCGCGCACTGGCATCGCGGTTAAGCGCGACACATAAACTATGTTAACTAAATCTGACGATAGTGAAACGTCATAAGGAAAAGCTGAAAACAAAAAGGCTACTGGGCAAGCGGGCTTAACAACGCTATAACATGATCAGGATCGCAGATTTTTCCCTCTTACCCCAAAAATGCTGTAAGAAAAGTGTCATGACCTGCCCGCTAAGATAGGGCTGAGTCTGAAGAGCTCCCGCCGCGCACCACATGTCATAACAGGAGA
The DNA here is from genome assembly GCF_003057675.2 of Pantoea sp. RIT413. Taxonomy (NCBI): domain Bacteria; kingdom Pseudomonadati; phylum Pseudomonadota; class Gammaproteobacteria; order Enterobacterales; family Erwiniaceae; genus Pantoea; species Pantoea sp. RIT413. Next base: position 26,738 of record NZ_QBJB02000022.1, on the reverse strand, counting down.
AGCATCATGTCCATTACACACTGGCAACAACGTTATGAACACTGGCTGCGGCTGAACTGGCAGCATGACGATAAGGCGCACGACACAGGGCATCTGCGTCGGGTCTGGATGAGCGCGGCGCGTATCATGCAGGAGACGCCTGCCGATGCCATGGTGGTACTGACCGCCAGCTACTTTCACGACGTGGTGAATCTGCCGAAGAACCATCCGCAGCGTCATCTTGCCTCTACGTTTGCCGCTGAAGAGACGCGCCGTATTCTGCAACAGGATTTTCCCGATTTTCCCGCTGAACTTATAGATAGCGTGGCGCACGCGGTGCAGGCGCACAGTTTTAGTGCTGCCATTACGCCGCTGACCGCAGAAGCAAAAATTGTGCAGGATGCCGATCGTCTGGAGTCGCTGGGGGCTATCGGACTGGCACGCGTATTCTATACGGCTGGCGCACTGGGCCGGCCGCTGTTTGACAGTGACGATCCGCTGGGGCGCGATCGCGAGCTCGACGATGTGAAGTGGACGCTGGATCACTTTCAGAAAAAGCTGCTGCGCCTGCCTGAAACCATGCAAACGGCAGCGGGACGTCGTCTGGCTGAATATAACGCCGATTTTCTGGTGCACTATATGGCCAAACTCTGTGCGGAGCTGCAGGGGAACCTGGCGGGGGTTGATGAATCCGTGCTGCGCGACTTCTGCTGCACGTTACAGGAATATTAAATTTTTATGACAGACTGTTAACTGACCTCATCTTCCGCTACGTTTGTGAAAAAAATAGCAGGGAGTGTGGAAATGACTGAAACCGTGAACATTACGATTAAAATTGATCCGGCACTGAAAGAGGAGATTAAGCAGCTGGCTGCTGACAATCAGCTTTCAATGAGTCAGGAGATTGTTAACCGGCTGCAGGCGAGCCTGCAGAGTGCCCCGCAGCAGGAGACGGCGGTAGATAATCTGCACTCCGATGAGACGCCGGACGACCGGTTAAGCGCTACGGAACTGCGCCAGATCCGTGCGCTACTGAAAAAGAGCAAGAAGAAGAAGTAATCTCTGCCACCCGCCGCCCGGCGGGTGAGCTATTTCTTATGCGCGATCAGCTATCAGCCTGCTCTGGCGCGTTCAGCCTGTAGTATTCAATCAGCGGCAGCAGTAATTTCGCTACCGCAGCAAATACCGGCACCACCACGGAATTGCCAAACTGACGATAGGCCTGGGTATCGGAGACCGGGATGCGGAACCGCGCTTCACCCGGCGCTTCAAACCCCATCAGGCGCGCGCACTCGCGCGGGCTCAGCCGGCGCGGTCGCCGCGCCATGTTCTCAGCAGCGGTAAAGTTCTGTTCACCCAGCGCGCGATCCCAGCCGCGATCGATCAGGATCTCCGAGCCATCTTTGTAGTAGCGCGCTGAAAGCGTGCGCACGCAGCAGTGCGGATTCTGCGGATCGTTCAGGCCAAAGCCAAAGCCGTTGCCTTTCGCCTTGTGCTTTTGCGCATAGCGATAGAGGTAGTGCCAGAGCGTTGGCGACAGGGTATATTTTTCACCCGGATCTGCGTCCAGCAAACTCTGCAGTGGCGGCACCTGCGGCGGATAGAGCGCCGGCAACGCGCGCAGTGAAAAGGGCTGCTTAACGCCGCTATCGCGCCGGATGCCCACCAGCACAATGCGCTCACGGTGCTGCGGCAGAAAATAGCGCGCGTCGATCACTTTGGCGTCCGGTGTGCCTTTATCATCCGCATCCGCCACGTCATAACCCAGCTCATCCAGCGTTGCCATAATAATGGCGAAGGTGCGGCCCTTATCGTGGCTCTTCAGATTCTTGACATTTTCCAGCACAAAAAACGCGGGCTTTTTAGCCGCGAGAATGCGCGCCACGTCAAAAAACAGCGTGCCCTGCGCCTCACACTCAAAGCCGTGCGCCCGGCCGAGCGCGTTCTTTTTACTGACGCCCGCCAGTGAAAAAGGCTGACAGGGAAAGCCGGCCAGCAGCACCTGGTGATCGGGGATAGCGCGATCGATATGCTGATAGATAGCCGCCTCCTCAGTGAGGCCGGCTGGCTGCGTGACGAGACGAATATCGGTATTGAACCGGTGGCGCAGCGGATCGCAGTAGTGGTTCGCTTTATAGGTGCGGACCGCCTCTTTATTCCATTCGCTGGTAAAAACGCATTCGCCGCCGGCCTGCTCAAAGCCGCGCCGGATGCCGCCGATACCGGCAAAGAGATCGATAAACTGAAAGGCGGGCCTCTCATAGTGGGCCGGTCGCGATGGCAGCAGGGCACGCAGGCTGGCGATCTCAGACGGCAGAAGCATTGCCGACGCGGCTTTGCCACTGCGCAGACGGTTCAGCTTCGCCACGCTCCAGTGGCCTGTGCCGGCGGCGTTGAGGGTCTGCATCACATCGCGCGCCGCGTAGATATCCAGTACCTGCAGTAACAGCGCTAAATCATCCTGCGCAGCGGTTAATGAAGAGGGGGTAGCCGGTGCGGCGGGATCGGGAGCGAGCATGCGTTTTTCCTTAACAGTTGAGCGGCTATGCTACCACTCATCTGTCAGGGTTGAAATTAGCGCGTCGTGTGACGCTGCGCGCCGTGCCGCACTCTTTTACGCCGCCGCTTTCGCTTTTGCCGTAAAACGCTAAAGTTGAATAGGCCCGCAGGAAAAGGAAACGGCATGGCTGACGTTCACTCACAAGAGATCCGCAGTAAAAATATGCGCGCGATCCGCAATCAGGATACGGCGATTGAACAGCGCGTGGCCGCGATATTGAAAGATCGCGGCTTCAGCTTTCGCGTGCAGGATAAAGCGCTGCCGGGGCGGCCCGATTTCGTGCTGCCTGAGCAGCAGGCCATTATCTTTGTGCACGGCTGTTTCTGGCATCGTCATCACTGCTATCTGTTTAAAATGCCCGCCACGCGCACCAGTTTCTGGAACGGCAAAATCAACAGTAACGTTGAGCGTGACCGGCGCTATGTGCAGCAGCTGCAGGAGACCGGCTGGAAGGTTCTGATTGTCTGGGAGTGCGCGCTGCGCGGTAAGCTGCGGCTGAATGACAATCAGCTGATTGAGCGCCTTGAGGAGTGGCTACTGGCCGCCGGGCAGAGCGCGGAGCTGGATCATCAGGGATTGCATCATTACCATCCGCTCTAGCCGGCGATGATTGCTTTTCGCGGCAATAATCGTTTAGATCACGTTTTTCTCTGGGACGCGGAGCACTACCATGAGCAGTATTAAACTGACGGTCAGACGGCTCTATCAGCTGCGTGACGAGCGGCTGGTGGCGACACAGGCCACGGCACGCATCTGGCTCGACGATCGGCTGATTGCCACAGAGGAGATCAGCGGCATGACCGAAAGTCCGGTGAGTAAATATCTGCACGCAGCGGATACGCAGGGAAAAACGTTACGCGTTGAATGGGACTGTGAGGGCATCGCCGACATGTCGGTGACGTGGGTTGAGCGCTGCCCCTGTTGTCAGGAACACTAACCGGAATAAGGATTACCATTTTGGCAGGAACCAGTTTACTTACGCTTCTGGATGATATTGCAACGCTGCTGGATGACATTTCAGTCATGGGCAAGGTTGCGGCAAAAAAAACCGCTGGCGTGCTGGGCGACGATTTGTCGCTTAATGCGCAGCAGGTCACGGGCGTCAAAGCCAATCGCGAATTGCCGGTGGTCTGGGGCGTTGCGAAAGGCTCATTTCTGAATAAGCTGATCCTGGTGCCGCTGGCGCTGGTGATTTCGGCGTTTGCTCCCTGGCTTATCACGCCGTTGCTGATGCTGGGGGGCGCCTACCTCTGCTATGAAGGGGTGGAAAAGGTGTTACACAGCCTGCAGCACGATAAAGAGGAAAAGAGCCCGGAAGCGCGTCAGCAGCGGCTCGACAGCCTGGCACAGCAGGATCCGCGCGCGTATGAAAAGAGCAAGGTCAAAGGTGCGGTACGCACTGACTTTATTCTTTCAGCGGAGATCGTGGCGATTACGCTGGGCATCGTGTCAGAGGCGCCGCTGCTTAACCAGGTGCTGATCCTCGCCGGTATCGCCATTCTGGTGACCATCGGTGTCTATGGCATTGTGGCGATGATTGTGAAAATCGATGACCTCGGCTACTGGCTGCGGGAAAAGTCCTCTTCACTGGCGCAGGCGGTGGGCGGTTTTCTGCTGGCGATGGCGCCGTGGCTGATGAAAATTCTTACCGTCGTCGGCACGCTGGCGATGTTTCTGGTGGGCGGCGGCATTATTGTGCATGGTATCACGCCGCTGCATCATGCTATCAGCGAATACAGCAGCGGCTTTAACGGTCTGGTTTCCGGCCTGCTGAGTAACGGGGCCAATCTGGTGCTTGGGTTTATTGTCGGCGCGATTGTGCTGCTGGTGGTTAACCTGATCGCTAAAGTTCGCGGTAAGTCGGCATAACAGGCCAGCGCGGCGAGCGGCGCACAAGCCGCTTACCGCTTATCTCTGGCAATGCGATATAACGCGCGGCACACTAATTTTCAGGAGAGTGATGATGAACGACGATATGTTTGAATTTGATATCGATGCCCAGCTGGAACAGGCTGAAGCGAAAGCGGCGGAAAAAGCCAGCGAAGTGCCGGCTGAACTCAGTGATGATGCTGAGTGCGAAGGCTGCAAAATCTGACGGTCGCAGCTAAAAATTTCAAAGCCGGTAATAAACATTACCGGCTTTGTTTATAAACCAGATTTTGCACTGCTTATTCCTCTTTTATCACACTAATAACATTATCCTATAGGCAAATTGTCTGTCCGGCTGCTATACCTTTAAGCGTTCAATCAACGGTAAAAGGGAGGGCGCGGTATGACCTTTGCAGTGAGTGATGAAGTTCAGCACAAACAGGGCGGACCCACGATGGTGGTAACCGGCTATGCCAGCGGAATGGTTGAGTGTCGTTGGTATGATGGCTATAGCGTGCGCCGTGAGGCATTCCATAGTGATGAACTGAGTCACATGACTACGGAATCCCGGCTCGCCAGCTGAATCTGATCGGGACGGTTTCGCCGTCCCGTATCCCGTTACACTTTTCCCTCGTTATCTTCTTCCACCGCCTGATAAATCCGCTGCAGAATATCCGGAAACGCCGACTGAACGCGACTCCAGCTCGGAATAAAGGGCTTATCGTTGGGGCGTTCAATAAACGACTGACCGGCGTCGAGAATGGCCTGGGTAAACATCTCCACCGCCGCTTCCTCTTTGTGCTGATCGAACGACAGGCCGTTCATGGTTGCTTCATGCCGGTAGATCTCCATCATATCCAGCGCGTTACGGTAATAAGTCGCCTTCAGCACGCGAAACGAATCGCTGGTCAGCGGCACGCCCATGGTCGCCAGCTTGCGCAGCAGCGACTGGACAATATCGCTGCTCATGCGCTTCAGCCCCCCGGTACCATCCTCTTCGGCCAGCGGCTGATGCTTGTGGTCATAGTGATCGGCGATCTCGACCTGACAGCTCTGTCGGGTCGTATAGTTGCGATAGATCTCAGACAGCACGCCGATCTCCAGCCCCCAGTCGCCAGGGATTTTAATGCCGTTAAGCACATGGGTGCGCATGGCAAACTCGCCGGAGAGGGGATAGCGAAAGCTGCTGAGGTAGTCGAGATATTCGGAGTGGCCATACACCTGCTGCAGCGAACGCAGCATCGGTCCGACCAGCAGACGGCCGACGCGGCCATTGAGCTTGCCATCCGCGACGCGCGCATAAAACCCTTTGCAAAACTCATACTGAAACGCCGGGTTGGCCAGCGGATAGAGCAGACGCGCCAGCATGCCGCGCTCATAGGTCACAATGTCGCAGTCGTGTAGCGCCACGCACTGGGTGCGATCGGACGCCAGGGTGTAACCGGTACAGAACCAGACATTGCGCCCTTTGCCCGGCTGGCTGGGCGAGAGACCCTCTTTATCCAGCTCAGCATCAATCGCTTTCAGACGCGGTCCGTCATTCCACAGAATGCGGTGCCGCTGGGGCAGGCGCGAGAAGAAGTCGCGGGCAAACAGGAACTGATCGCGATCGGCGCGATCGAGGCCAATCACAATCTCTTCCAGATAGGGCACCTGCGCCAGCTCATTAACAATATTATCCAGCGCCGGGCCCTCCAGCTCGGAGAACAGCGAGGGCAGGATCAGGCCCATTTTACGCCGACGGGCAAACTGCACCATCTCTTTTTCCAGCGACTCCACGTGGCGATGGGTGAGGTTATGGAAATTCGTAATGACGCCATTCTGATAAAAATCACTCATCGTCTCATCCTCTGATTACGGCTTATGGGGGGCCAGAAAGTGATCTATGCCTTCGCTCCAGCCGTTTGGCCCGGTTTGCATTGTGCGATAGATATGGTCGCTATCGGTACGGCTGAGTTCAACCGGTGACTTGCTGAAGCCTCTGATAATGACCGCGTAGTCCGCCTGTTCAAGCATGGGAATATCATTGGGGCCGTCACCCAGACCCAGCGTTATCCGGCTTACGCCATCCTGCTGCATCAGCTGCTGCTGCAGCTGCGTCAGCGCGATACCTTTACCGCAGTTTTCCGGCATCACGTGCCAGAAGCGGCCGCCCTGCGTCAGCGCAAGCTGATGCCGGGCCAGCGCGGCGCGAAACGCCTCCAGCTTATCGCTCTCGTCGCGCCACAAAATCACCTCCGAGGCGTCACGCAGGCGACTTAGCCGGGCGTCACTCAGCGCCAGACCGGTAAAGCTCGCCACGTCGCTGTCACTGAGATCGTGAAAACCGGTAAAGCGAAATTCCGTTTTTAGCGCCGCCAGCGTGTCGCACAGCGCCAGATAGTCAGCGCCTGGCTCATCGCTAACCGTAACGTCGTCGCCAAAGCTGATGCGGGCACCATTTTCAGCGATAAACGGCGCTCCGCTTAAACCCAGGCGCTTCTGCAGCGGGATAATCTCTGCAGCGGTTTTACTGGAGCAGAGCACCACCGGGATCTGGCGTGCGGCAAAATAGTCCAGCCACGGGCGGGCAGCTTCCCAGTTGTAATCGTGGTGATCCAGCAGCGAGCCGTCCAGGTCGGTTACCACCAGCAGAGGGGAATCGGGATCAATCATCGTCATACTCCTTACACCACAGAGGTGAGTAAAGCAGAGAGTAATCAGTATAATAGCGTTATGAGGATTGCACGTTTTTCCGGCTTAGCAAACGCGACAACCAGGAATAATCTTAAAAGGCAGCGTTACTCCGGCTGCCGGTGCATGAAGTGTGCAGGGTGAAGCGCAGACGGCGTGGCTCTCTGCCGGGTTTAACGCCAGGAGATATGCATATTTCTGCACTTTATATGCACAAAAGCCGGTTGCCTTCATACACAGTGAGCGTAATCTGAAACGGCATTACCGTTTCCTGGTGTAACGAATCCATTGATAAATTTAACCCGGCCTGAGCCGGGTTTTTTTTAAACTACTCTCAGCGATTCGCTTCGCAAAAGCTGCAATCGTGAATATCCACTTCGCACTGTTCAGAAAGGCAGCGCGCCTGATCCATGGTTTTACCCGATGAATCAAACCACTCCGGGTCGCGCTCTTTTTCCTGTTCCGGATTGCCTGCCGACAGGGAGCGAGGGCGGGTTTCTTCTGCACGCATACGGGGACTCCGCAAAGCCAGGGTGAGTCTTGAGTATAGTGCGGCACGCGCATACGCGCATACGCGCGCAGCGCGACAGGCAAAAAAAAGCCCGCGCTGCGCGGGCAAAAATCCTTGTTACTTTTAGGTTGGCTGCTTCTTTGGGGTTGATGCAGCGAAATGATGATAGGCGTTTTCTCCGTCAGGGTTCTCGCTGCAAAACGTTAAGAGAGTGAAAAAGCGGCTTTTGACAGTTCTTTACCTGACGTCGCTCCTGTTTTTACCAGAAGCAGCTATGCTTAACGCTGTTTGATTATTATTGATAACAAGGAGTTAGTATGGATTTGCTGCGCATTATTATCGCTATTTTGCTGCCACCGCTGGGCGTATTCATGCAGGTAGGTTTTGGCGGAGCGTTCTGGCTGAACATTCTGCTGACGCTGTGTGGCTATATTCCCGGCATCGTCCACGCTGTCTGGGTTATCGCCCGTCGCTGATCGCGATCACTATTTCGCCGCCTGTTTACGGTACACTGGCGCAAAACAGTCGCTGAGAGGTCGCAATGCAGGCAGGTGAACGCGTAACGGTGAAAACAGACGGCGGCCCGCGCCGCGCAGGTAAACTGCTGGCGGTGGAGCCGTTTAACGAAGGGACCATGTATCTGGTGGCGCTGGAGGATTATCCGCTGGGCATCTGGTTTTTTAACGAAAGCGACCACGCCGAAGGCGTATTTGTTGAGCCTGAAAGCACCGGCTGAGCAAACCAAACCGCGCGCCCCGTCTGACGCTTCAGCGGGGCGCGTGCTGTCAGAAGGTCTCCCAGTTATCGCTGCCTGATACCGCCAGTGCCGGACGCACCGTGCGCTGAGCCGCTGGCGCCGCGTTGACCGGCGCCGCAACTTTCGTTGTGGCGTAAGCGCTGTCGCTGAGGCGGAATGCCGCCACCGCCTGCGTCAGTTTACCCGCCTGATCTTCCAGCGAGGCCGCTGCAGAAGAGGCTTCTTCAACCAGCGAGGCGTTTTGCTGCGTCACATTATCCATCTCCGTTACCGCCAGGCTGACCTGCTGGATACCGCGGCTCTGCTCATCTGAGGCTGCGGCGATCTCTGCCATAATATCGGTAACGCGCCGTACGGCTTCAACGATGTCACTCATGGTGGTTCCCGCTTCGCCCACCTGATGCGATCCGTCACCAATCAGCGCGACCGACTCGGCAATCAGCGTTTCGATCTCTTTCGCCGCCTGAGCGCTGCGCTGTGCCAGGCTGCGTACTTCGCTGGCGACAACGGCGAAACCGCGGCCCTGTTCTCCCGCCCGGGCAGCTTCTACCGCAGCGTTCAGCGCCAGAATATTTGTCTGAAAAGCGATGCTGTTAATCACGTTGGTGATTTCAGCAATTTTTTTCGAGCTGCCGGAGATGTTGTTCATGGTTTTCACTACGCCGCTGACCAGATCGCCACCGTTGCGCGCTTTGTCAGAGGCGTCAGCCGCCAGCTGACTGGCGTGATGGGCATTTTCCGCATTCTGCTTCACCGTCGCGGTGAGCTGCTCCATACTGGCCGCGGTCTGTTCCAGTGCTGATGCCTGCTGCTCGGTGCGGGAAGAGAGGTCGGTGTTCCCGGCGGAGATTTCGCTGGTTCCCTGATAAATAGCCTCCGCCCCTTCGCGCACGCTGCCCACGGTGCGTACCAGCGCCGCCTGCATCAGCTGCAGATTATGCAACAGCATGCCGATTTCGTTACGCCCGCACGGCACATCGGCGGCGGTCAAATCACCCCGGGCAATTCGCTCAATGCGGACCACCGACTGGCGCAGAGGATTAATAATGATCCGCCGCAGAAAAATAAAGGTCAGCCCGACCAGCACTAATGCAGCCGCAAACGCCGCTGCCATGGCGATAAAGCCAAGGCGCGCCTGGTGCGCTGCCCCGGCGTTAATCGCCTCGGCCCGCTCGGTACGGATTTTAATGGCCTTCAGCAGCAGCGCGTTATAGGCGTCATCCAGTTTACGGGTGACATCGGTCTCCTGTGCCACAATGCCTTCGAAGCTACCCTGACGCGCTGACTCAATCATCGGCTTCACGCCTTTATCGATATATTGATTGAAGCTGGCGGTCAGTGGCGCATCCAGGGCCAGATCGGCGGGCGTTTTAACATCGCGCGCCATATAAAGCGTAAATCCTTCACGCGCCTGTTTAATGCGCGTTTCTGTCCGCGCCAGATCGGCGCGATAGCTATCCATCTCGCCAATACGCGTTGCCGCGCCCGCCTGCAGTATATTAAGGCGGGCAGTGCGCAGATGGTTAGAGCTGTTGGAAATGCCCATGCGCACCTGAATCTCTTCGGTGGCATCGTTCAGCGAATTATTACTCTGAATGAGAAAATAGCTGGCGAGACCAATACACAGGGCAAAAAGCAGCAGAATGCCGCCGAATATCACGCTGAATAGCGGCATCAGGCGCAGGTTTTGCCAGAGGCTGAGCTTATTATCTACATCGATCGATGCTGTTTTCATTTCCTTGCTCTCATAGTGGTAAGGGTTCTGAAAGCAAACATCGGCAGGGCAGGGGAAAGGCTTAGGTGAGAATATGGGATCGCGATCGCAAAAGCGTTAAAAAACAACAGGGCTGGTCATCAGACCAGCCCTGTGGCAGCATAAATTATGTAGCAGACAGCTTATCGCACGTTAACATAAATGCCGGAGGTTACATTATCTGTCAGACGTACTACATGATAGATAACCTGTTTATTATGCGTTTTGATTTTACGCTTAATATTGCCTTTATGTGACGAAACGGTTTTAGCCTTAATCTGCATTTTGTCTGAAATCTGAATGGTGTCATGGCCTGACATCCACATTTTCAGCATATTTGATTCGGTCTGGCTCAGCGTCAGTGGATGAATGTCCATCCCGGCGGAAATACGCGGTGACGCATTGAGTTTCTTTTGCAGGTAAGTACCCAGCAGTGAATCCAGAGTCGATGTCTTAATCGATTTTGATGTAATAATCAGGTTCTTACGAACGTAGAGATATTCCTCAAAATGGATATTTGAGATCGCCATAAAGATAAAGAAAAGAGTATCCGGGTGCTGTGTGATAATAGCACGAATGCGATCGCTGGAATCGGCTTCGTGAATAAAGCAATCTTCGTTAATAAATACTACGCCAGGTTTTAATTGCTCGCATTTTTGTTGTAGCTGTTCGATATCCGTGGCTGCAGTAATGTTTTTCTTTTTAACTCCTTTTGCCGACATATAGTCCGACAGTCCCAGGCGTGTGTAGTTACATGAATCCATAATAATCGTTGGCATTATAGCGACCCTCACCAATTTGTTATCCGTTTAAATCAACGATGAATACGCGTTTGCGGTACGAGAGAAATTTTCAAAGACACTTTTTTATTCTGCTTTGCAGTCTGGCAAATTATATCCCTGCGCCATCATGACTCTTCCCTGACCCGTTCTGCGAAGTTTTTTGTGTTCCATCCACGTCATTCTTTCCCCGGCGATAGCGGGAATCACCAGGAATTTGCTTTAAGTATACCTTCCGCCCTGTTTTTGAGAGCTGTGTCACTATCGCGCATGTTACAGGCAATTCTGATAGGACAAATCTTAAAAACATTTGTTTCGCGAAAGTGTGACGCTTCAGCGAGTGTTGACAATGCCGGAAAAAGGGAAATTAGACAAGAAAAATCGCTTTTAAATTTTTTTTGTTTAAAAACATACCCTTGAGCATTTTGCCAACCGATCCGTCAGGGAAACCACCTTAAGAATCGTCTGACTAAAATACTCCACGGGCCGTTTAATAAGAATGTTTTTCACAATAAATATCGATTTATCAGATTTTCCTCAGTTGATTTCTGAAAAAAATGGTTTGAAAAGTATACGGAATGATTTTTATTGCTTAACTATCACTTCAGAATGGTAACAGTATCGTTAACTAACGTGCAGGGGAAAGTTCTGAGACAAATCGGGCGAGTAAATCAAAGACTTCGCTGAACAGATGTTCGCAGAATGGGGCAAGAAGCGGCATCAGCATACCCATAGAGAGGATGCCGACCGTTAAGGTCACAGGAAAGCCGATAGCGAAAACCGACAGTTGAGGTGAAACACGGTTTAACAAACCCAGTGCCAGGTTTAGCGTGAGGAGCAAAATGATTAAGGGCAGCGCTAACATCATGCCATTAAGGAAAATTAGCCCGGCGCCTTTGACCAGTCCCATAAAGGCATCAGCACTCAGCGGCTCTGCACTGACGGGCAAGGTCTGAAAACTGTCTGCCAGCAGCGAGATCAGCCACAGATGTCCGTTAAAGGTCAGAAACAGCAGCATCGCCAGCATATCGAGAAAACGCGCCAGCAGCGGCATGTTAACCCGCGTGTTCGGGTCCAGCAGCGTAGCGAAAGATAATCCCATCTGTAAACCAATGATTTCACCCGCCAGCTTTACGGCTGAAAACGCCAGTTGCATGGTCAGACCGATACCGGCACCAATCAGCAGCTGCTGGATCAGCATCCAGAAACCGGCAGGTGAGAACAGGGTAACGTCGACCGGTGGCAACAGCGGCAGCAAAATCCAGGTGATCACAAACGCAAGCGCCACCTTTACCCGCTTGGGAATATTGCGCTCGTTCAGCACCGGCGCGCTGGCAAACAGCGCCAGCAGGCGCGCCATCGGCCAGAAAAACTGCGCCACCCAGTGGATAAGCTGACTGCTGTCGAGGGTAACCATCAGCCGATGATATAAGGCAGGTTGCTGAACAGGGTGCGAATGTAATCCAGCATCAGATTCAGCATCCAGGGTCCGGCGATTACGCCGGTGGCCGCCACCGCCAGAATTTTGGGAATAAAAGAGAGCGTCTGTTCGTTAATCTGCGTTGCCGCCTGCAGGATACTGATGATCAGCCCGCTTACCATCGCGACCAGCAGTAGCGGAGCCGCCATCATCAGCGCGACGCGCATCGCCTCCTGGCCCATTACCATTACTGATTCCGGGGTCATACTGTGCTCCTGTCAGGGAAAAAATTAATGAAGGGTCAGGAATAAAAGCTCTGGGCCAGCGACCCCACCAGCAGCTGCCAGCCGTCGACCAGCACAAACAGCATCAGCTTAAACGGCAGCGCAATCGTCGCCGGCGGTACCATCATCATACCTAATGCCATCAGTACACTGGCGACCACCAGGTCGATAATCAGAAAAGGGATAAAGACCGTAAAGCCAATCTGGAATGCGGTTTTCAGCTCGCTGGTCACGTACGCCGGCAGCAGAATACGCATCGGTACCGCTTCCGGGCCGTCGATAGGCGCCGTATTGGCCAGGCGGGCAAACAGGGCCAGATCGGCTTCGCGCGTCTGGCGCAGCATAAACTCACGCAGCGGCTGGGCACCTTTATCCAGCGCCACTTCCATACTGATTTTGTCCTGACTGAAGGGCAGGTAGGCATCCGCGTAGATTTTATCGAACGTGGGCGCCATGATGAAAAAGGTCAGGAACAGCGCCAGGCCGAGCATCACCTGGTTAGGCGGGGCCGAAGGGGTACCCAGCGCGTTACGCAGCAGGCCAAATACAATAATGATGCGTGTAAAGCTGGTCATCATCAGCAGTACGGCCGGGATAAAGGTCAGCGAGGTGATAAACACCAGCGTCTGTACCGGCAGCGACCAGCTCTGCCCGCCATTAGCCAGCGGCTGGCTGACCAGACCAGGCAACTGCGCGTGCGCAGCCGGTGCCAGCAGCATCAGCAGCGGCAGCAGAGAGAGTAATCGACGCATCATTAAGGTTTTCCGGGACGTTTAACCAGGTTGTGGAGGATCTGACGAAAATCCTGCGGTACAGGCTGAGCCTGCGGGTGTTCTTCAGGCGGCAGCGGCGGCAGCGAGTGCAGATGGGTGATCTGCTGCGCTGTTACCCCCAGCACCAGGCGCGCATCGGCGGTTTCAACGATCACCACCCGCTCCTGACGCCCGACCTGTACGCTGGCGCTGACTTTCAGCGCCTGTGCATTAACCGTTTTTGGCGCAAAGCCCATGCGCTTCGCCAGCCAGCCGCAGGCCAGAATCAGCAGAACAATCACCGCCAGCATAGTGCCGACCTGACTCACTACGGAGCCGGTGGAGACCACCGGCTGCGCGTGCGCTGGCTGCAGGGTTTGTGCGCTGTTTTGCATGATCAGCGGCTCAGACGACGCATGCGTTCAGAAGGCGTAATGATATCGGTGATACGCACGCCATATTTATCATTCACGACCACGACTTCACCCTGCGCAATCAGATAGCCGTTGATCAGAATATCCAGCGGTTCACCGGCGAGACCATCCAGCGACACCACAGAACCCTGCGTCAGACGCAGCAGCTCTTTGATTGTCATTTTGGTACGGCCCAGTTCAACGGTGAGTTTGACCGGGATATCCATGATCAGATCGATATCCTGCATGGCACCGCTGGTGCCGGCGCTCTCAAACGCTTTAAACACGTTTTCACTGGCGGCCGGTGCGCTGCCGCTGCTGGTCTGCTCGTTCATTGCTTCAGCCCACAGATCGTCCGCGGAGATATCGTCGGACGGGTTTTTGCTGTCACTCATTGGGCTGTTCCTCATTCAGCGAATTCAAAATCGGGTTAATCAGATGTTCAACGCGCAGCGCATACTGGCCATTCAGCATGCCGTACTGGCTGGTCAGCACCGGAACGCCATCCACATGGGCAATGATGCGATCCGGCTTTTCAATTGGCAGTACATCGCCGGGTTTAAGCTGCAAAATGCGCGACAGGCGCATTGAGGTTTCGGCAAAATGTGCAATCAGCTCCAGCTCAGAGTGCTGCACCTGCTTCACCAGATTGTCGCGCCAGTGCGTATCCTCCTGGCGGGAGTTCTCCAGCGGTGGATTGACCAGCAGCTCGCGCAGCGGCTCAATCATGGAAAACGGAATACAGATGTTAAACTCACCGACCAGGTTGCCAATCTCCACCTGAAAAGGGGTGTTAACGACAATATCGTTAGGTGAGGTGGTGATGTTGGTAAACTTCACCTGCATCTCTGAACGGACATACTCCACTTCCAGCGGGTAGATCGCTTTCCATGCGTCGCTGTAGCCATCCAGCGCCAGCTTCAGCATGCGGCGGATCACGCGCTGTTCAGTATGGGTAAACTCGCGCCCCTCAACTTTGGTCGGAAAGCGCCCGTCGCCACCAAACAGGTTATCCACGGCGATAAACACCAGGCTTGGCGAGAACACGACCAGCGCCGTGCCGCGCAGCGGCTGCAGATGGATCAGGTTCAGGTTGGTTGGCACCGGCAGATTGCGGGCAAACTCGTGGTAGGGCTGAATTTTTATCGCCCCGACGCTGATATCCGGGCTGCGGCGCAGCAGGTTAAACAGCGCCATACGAAAATGGCGCGCAAAACGTTCATTGATGATCTCCAGCGCCTGCAGCCGCTCACGTACCACACGACGCTGGGTATTGGGGTCGTAAGGGCGAATGTCGCCATCGCTCCCGGTGGAAATTTTCTCTACTTCCGCGCTGTCACTGTCGCCGTTAAGCAGCGCGTCAATTTCAGCCTGGGAGAGAATGCTATCGCCCATTAAATCACCTCAAAATGAAGGCGGTAAACAGCACATCACTGACCACCTGTGCAGGTTGTCCGGTTACCAGCGGCGGCGCCATCACCTGTTTAATCTGTCCGACCAGGGCCTGTTTGCCCTGTTCGGTTGCCAGCTGCGCCGCGTTCTGACGCGACAGCAGCAGCAGCAGACGGCTGCGCACTTCCGGCAGGTAATCGTTCAACCGGCGACGGGTATCCTCATCCGGCAGACGCAGGGTAAAGCCTACGTACAGCACGCGATCGGGATCGTTGTCAGGATTGACCAGGTTAACCGTAAACGTATCCATTGCAAAAAAGACGGGGGCGGGCGGTGGCTCAACTTTCGCGGCTTCCGGTTTGTCACCCTCGTGTTTATTCATCATTCGCCAGACTGCATAGCCTGCTACGCTGCAAGCGGCCAGCGTTACAATCAGTAACACCGGAATCAGTAATGAACGTTTGCGGCCTTTTGCTTTCGCGTTATCAGACATGTTTGCAGTACTTCCTGTGAATTATGGGCAAGCCTCTCGGCTTGCCTGAACAGATTATCCCGCGTCTTAAGTCAAACAATGGGAAGAAAAGACGCGGGTTTTACGCTTACCTTCAGCGTTTAGCTGCTGTCAGGCAAAAATATCGACGCCACCGCTGCCGGCGGCGCGCGCCTGCAGGGCCGCCGGAACGGCCAGAGGCGTTATCTCACTGTCACTCTCCAGCGCCTGAGTAAAGCGGCCATACTGACCATCGCGCTGATTCTCCTGTTGTCCGGCGTGCTGCTGCTGGCTCTGGGCAAATGCGTCGCTGCTCACCTGGCTCTGGCCCAGGTTGATGCCGCTCTCCGCCAGGGCACTGCGCAGCTGCGGCAGGGCAGCTTCCAGCGCCGCCCTGACATGGCTGTGGCCTGAGACCAGCGTCAGCTGCGCCTGGTCCTTATCCATGGTGAGGCTGATCTGCAGCGCGCCTAAATCCTCCGGATGCAGCCGCAGTTCAGCGTTCTGCTGCCCGTTGCGGCTGAACATTACAATCTGCTGCCCCAGCGCCTGCTGCCACTCCTGACTGCCAAGCTGCGCATTCAGCATCGGCGTTGACGGGGTGCCCTGCAGGCTGGCGCTGGCGGTATTAACCGGCGCGCTGCTGCTGAACATAGCGCTGAGATGGGCTGCTGGCTGCTCCTGCCCGGCTGACAGCGCCTGCCGCTCATCGCTTTTACTGAGTCCCCCCAGCATCTGCCGGAAACTCTCATCCAGCGTCAGTGCAGCGCTGCTGGCGGGCGCCGTGCTGCCGTGGCTGCCGGCGGCCAGGCCATCAGCGCGCGTGGTAAGCGCTGACGTATCCTGACTGCGGATGTGTGGTGTCGCCGTCTCCGCCTGCTCAGTAGCCGGTTCGGTGCCCGTCAGCAGCGCACCGCTCAGCGCCGCGTTCAGCGGCGTGCCTGCGGCTGCATCAGTTGCTGCCTGTGGCGGCGTGCCCGAAGCCAGCAGCGGCCGGTTTTCCACCATCGCCGGCAGCATGGCAAACAGCGCCTGCACATTCTGTAAGTCGCTGGCGCTTAACGGCGTTACGGCATGTTCATCACTATCATCGGCGGATTTAAGCCCGGCTTTAGATCCCGCCGGCTGGAAAAGTGCATTTAAAGCGTCTGGTTTGTCCAGTGCCTGCAGCAGGTTACTCAGTGACGCTTTATCGTCATTACCGGCAACGTCGCCTGCGTCACGGGTTTCACCCGGCTGCAGTTTTCCCTGCTGTTTAGCCAGCGCCAGCAGCTGATTTCCCAGCTCGGTGATAAAGTGGGACGGCAGGCCGTCACCCATTGCCTGGCTCTCTGGCGCTGCATCAGTTGTGGCAGCTGTTTTAGCGACTTTTGCAGTATGCGTAAGCAGGGCTTGCAGCGTAGTCATTCGCTTTTCCTCAGTGCGGCCCGTTGGGCAAATTCATCCATTCGTTTCTGATCGAGACGGTTTTCCTGACGCAATGCACTCTCCTCAGCGCGGGTAATCAGCATCTGATAGGCATTGAGTTTCTTGTGCTTTTCCCGCCAGCTGCCCAGCGCCTGTTCAGTACGCTGATCCCACTGGCTCAGCTGCTGGCGATGCTGGTCAATCGCTTTTTCCAGCGTCTGGATAAACTGGTGATAGTTACTCCAGCGCATGCTGGTAATACCGCCGGACATATCCTGATTGAGCTTGTTGCGATACTCATCCAGATAGTCCAGCAGCATGCTGAGCTGCTCATTGGCCTGCTGCTGGCCGCGCCGCATGTTGCCCAGATGGAGCACAGCGTCATCCAGATCCTGTTCTGCCAGGTCGCGCAGGGTGTCAATTGCACTGGCGGTTTTCATCGGCTAGCCTCGTCTGATAACCACGTTAACCAAACAGCGTCTGCAGGTGCAGGCAGGCGTCATCGTATTCACTGCGTTCAAAAATTCCCTGATGCAGAAACGCTTCCATCTGCGGATAGAGCGTAATGGCCCGATCCAGCATCGGATCGCTGCCGGCGGCATAGGCGCCGACGCTCACCAGATCGCGGTTACGCTGATAGCTTGACAGCAGCTGCTTAAACTGCCGCACCCGGGCGTAATGCGTTTCATCAATCAGCGACGTCATTACGCGACTGATTGACGCTTCGATATCGATTGCCGGGTAGTGGCCCGCTTCCGCCAGCCGGCGCGACAGAACGATGTGTCCGTCCAGAATGGCGCGCGCGGAGTCAGCGATCGGATCCTGCTGGTCGTCACCTTCGGTCAGCACGGTATAAAACGCCGTGATTGAACCGCCGCCGTCGATGCCGTTACCCGCCCGTTCCACCAGCGCCGGCAGTTTGGCGAATACGGAAGGGGGATAGCCTTTGGTTGCCGGTGGCTCACCAATGGCCAGCGCAATTTCACGCTGCGCCATCGCATAGCGCGTCAGCGAGTCCATGATCAGCAGCACGTGCTGACCGCGATCGCGGAAATCCTCCGCAATGCGCGTGGCGTAGGCGGCACCCTGCATGCGCAGCAGCGGAGAGACATCGGCCGGCGCGGCGATCACCACCGAGCGGGCGCGGCCTTCGGCACCCAGAATGTTTTCGATAAACTCTTTAACTTCGCGGCCGCGCTCGCCAATCAGGCCAACCACAATGACATCGGCTTTGGTATAGCGCGCCATCATGCCGAGCAGCACCGATTTGCCCACGCCGGAACCGGCAAACAGGCCCATACGCTGACCGCGTCCCACCGTCAGCAGGGCGTTAATGGCACGCACCCCGGTGTCGAGCACGTCATGGATAGGCGTGCGCTGCAGCGGGTTAAAGTGCGGGGTGATCAGCGGTGCGCGATAGCCGGTTTCCGGTGCGGGCAGTCCATCCAGCGGCTTGCCGCTGCCGTCCAGCACGCGACCCAGCAGCTCCGGTCCCAGCAGCAGCTGTTTGCCGCTGTGATCGCCGTTCATTCGCGCATAGACGCGAGCGCCGGGTAAAATGCCGTCAACTTCTTCCAGCGGCATCAGAAACAGCTTTTGTCCGTTAAAACCCACCACTTCACTCTCTACTTCAGTGATATGGCCATTATCATGGCGTTCGATAATGCAGGTTGCGCCCAGCGGCAGCTGCAGCCCGGTCGCTTCCAGCACCAGGCCGGTGGCCCGCGTCAGGCGCCCATAGCGCCGCACGGACTGCACCTGGCTGATACGCTGTTCAAAAGAGTCGAGTGCGCCAAGCCAGCGCGACAGGCGAGACGTCATCAGAGTGCTCCCGGTGCCGCCAGGCGGCACAGCTCCTGCCAGCGGGTGGCCACGCTGGCGTCGAGATCGCCATCCTCAGCGCTGAGCTTGCAGCCGCCGGGGTGCAGCGTGCTGTCAGCCAGCAGCCGCCAGCCATGCAGATCCAGCGTGGGGCCGAGCGTCTGCTCCACGCGCTGCAGATCGTCCGGATGCACGCGCAGCTGCGGTTTGCCGCTGAACATCGGCTCCTGCTGGATCAGCTGCTGGATTTGCCGCAGCAGGGCGCTGCCATCCACCTGCGTCGCCTGACCGATAACGGTACGGGCGGCCTCCAGCGCCAGCTGCATCAGCCGTGAGGCGATGACGCTATCCAGCGCTTCCAGCGTATGGTGGAACTCCGTCACCAGCTGCTGCATGCGCGCCTGCAGCGGCGCCTGCTGCTGCTGTGCGTCAGCCAGACCCTGCTGAAAGCCGGCGTCGTAGCCATTCTGCTGCGCTTCCGCAAATCCTTTCTGATAGCCTTCGCTGTAGCCCTGCGTCTGCGCATCTTTGCGCATCTGCTGCTGCATCCGCTCCAGCTGCTGCCGCTGCTCATCCTCTTCGCTGAACGCCACGGCGTCAGCGTCATGTTCAGCAGGCGGCAGGTCGGGCACGCTGCTCAGCGGCGCAGCCAGATCGTCAGGCAGCCAGCGCTGCCACGGGCGGGCAGAAAATGCATCAGACATAGGTTTCCTCGCCGCCACCGATGACCATTTCGCCCGCTTCTGCCAGACGGCGCACTACCAGCAGAATCGCTTTCTGTTCGTTCTCTACCGCAGACATACGTACCGGACCGCGGTTGGCCAGGTCGTCGCGCAGAATATCGGCTGCACGCGCAGACATGTTCTTGAGGAACTTCTCGCGCAGCGGCTGCTCGGAACCTTTCAGCGCAATCAGCAGCTGCTCGGACTCCACTTCCTGCAGCAGACGCTGGATGCTGCGGTCGTCCACTTCCACCAGGTTCTCGAACAGGAACATCTCGTCGATGATTTTCTGCGCCAGCTCGCCGTCGAAGTCGCGTACGGCTTCGATGACCGCCTCTTCCTGCTGCGTTTTCATCAGGTTGATAATCTCGGCCGCGGTTCTCACGCCGCCCATCTTCGCGCGCTTGAGGTTGGTGCCATCCAGCAGGCTGTTCAGCACTTCGGTCAGCTCCGCCAGCGCCGCTGGCTGAACGCCGCCAAAGGTGGCGATACGCAGCATCACATCGTGACGCAGGCGTTCATCAAACAGCGCCAGAATATCGGCCGCCTGACCACGCTTCAGGTGCACCAGGATAGTGGCGATAATCTGCGGATGTTCGTCGCGGATAAGATCGGCGGCCGCCTGCGGCTCCATAAAGTTGAGCGTCTCCATGCCGCTGGTGGTTTCGCGCGTTTCCAGAATATCTTCCAGCAGGCTGGAGGCTCGCTCCTCGCCCAGCGCTTTGACCAGTACCGAGCGCAGGTAATCGTTGGAGTTCAGGCTCAGCGCCGCGAACTGCTCAGCGTCGGTCTCAAACTCGCGCAGGACTTCCGTCAGCTGCTTGTGCGATATCTGCTTCATGTTGGCCATCGCCGCGCTGAGGTGCTGCACTTCGCGCTGGTTCAGGTGTTTAAACACTTCAGCTGCGCGCTCTTCGCCGATAGTCATCATCAGGATGGCGCTTTTTTCTGTACCGGTCAGACTCATAGTTCGTTAC
Source organism: Pantoea sp. RIT413 (assembly GCF_003057675.2). Classification (NCBI taxonomy): domain Bacteria; kingdom Pseudomonadati; phylum Pseudomonadota; class Gammaproteobacteria; order Enterobacterales; family Erwiniaceae; genus Pantoea; species Pantoea sp. RIT413. The sequence goes on along the minus strand of NZ_QBJB02000022.1, from coordinate 6,179 downwards.
TCATCCATTCACGGATAACCAGCGCCACGACGCGCGGATCGTTTTCAGACATATCGCGGATGCGCTGGCTCATCACTTCGGCACTCATGCGGTTAGAAGACTTCCGCTCCTGATCCAGCTCATCTTTATTAATCTGCACGCTGTAAGCGGCTTGCTCTTCCTGCGCAGCGGCGCGGGCGGCAACGGCTTCTGCAGCGGCCTGTTCCGCTTCGCGTTTGCGCAGCAGCTGCGGGCGCACCAGCTTGCGGTAGAGGATGAAGGCGACCAGCGCCACCAGCAGCCAGCGACCGGCACTCATTAGCTGATCGAAGAACGACTGCTGCTGCCAGAAAGGCAGATCGCCACCCGCAGGCTCGGTGGTATTGAAGACCGAGTTCACCACATTGATGCTGTCGCCGCGCGTCTGTGAATAGCCCATCGCTTCGCGGGTTAAATCTTCAATCTGTTTGATCTGCTGATCGTTCAGCGCGACCGCTTTGCCTTTACCGTCATCGCGGTAGTTCACGACCACGGCGACTGACAGACGCTGCACGTCGCCAACGTTGAGTTTGGTGTGGCGGATTGAGCGATCGAGCTCATAGTTCACCGTATCATTACGGCTGGAGCTGCTCGGGCCGCTGCTCTGGCCAGCGGTGCTGGTAGTGGTACCGGCATTCTGCGCCGCATTGTTCTGGGCATTAGCCGCATTCTGCTGCGGCGGATTCGTCACCGGTGCGTTGTTAGCGGGCGCGGGCTGATTAGAGAGCGCACCAGGCACGCCACCCGGATAGGCGCTGCCGTTCTGATCGCTGGTGCTGGTCTGACGCGAGCGCACCGCCGAGTTGTTCGGATTAGCGTTTGGCTGATACTTCTCATCCGTCTGTTCGCTGCGGTCGAAGTTAATCTGCGCGGTAACCTGTGCATGCACGTTACCCTGGCCAACAATCGGGTTCAGGATCGCTTCAATACGCTGCTGATAACGCGCTTCAACCTCAGCGGCATATTTCAGCTGGGCGTCGTTGAGATCGCGTCCTTCGCTGTCGGAGCGGGTCAGCAGGCGACCGGTCTGATCGACCACGGTGACGTTGCCTGGCGGCAGGCCCGCGACGCTGCTGGAGACCATATGCTGAATCGCCTGAATCTGACCTTCATCCAGTGCCCGGCCAGGCTGCAGCGTCAGCGTCACTGAAGCCGACGGCGCTTTCTGTTCGCGGACGAAGAGGGTAGGTTTCGGCATCGCCAGATGCACGCGCACGCCCTTGACCGGACCCAGCGTTTCGATAGTGCGTGCCAGCTCACCTTCCAGCGCACGCTGGTAGTTGATCTGCTCGCTGAACTGGCTGATACCAAACTTCTCTTTATCCATCAGCTCAAAGCCTACCGAGCCGCCTTTCGGCAGACCCTGCTGCGCGAGGCGCAGGCGCAGTTCATGCACTTTATCGGCCGGCACCATCAGGGCACCGCCGTTTTCGGCGAACTGGTAGGGGATGTTCATCTGCGTCAGCTGGGTGACAATGGCGCCACCATCTTCATCAGAGAGGTTGTTATAGAGCACGCGGTAGTCGGGCGCTTTGGCCCAGAGCACCAGCGCCAGCACGACCGCAATGGCTGCGGCCGCGGCGATGATTAAGGGAATTCGCGGATTAGCGCGCAGGCGGGCGAAAAGGTCTGTTATGCCTTTCTTTGCTGATTCCTGTGTAGCGGCTGCACTCGCATTCATGACCGATTCCTGCCTGACATAATTGACCGGGTAAGTTGTGGTAACAAAACAGACTCCCTGATACGTCTACCCGGTATTTGCGCTGCTGGCCTGCAGAGTGCCGGCGGTAGCTGACTAAGTGAGCTCCCCGCACGGGCGTTTCCCTTCGGACCGCGGCGCAAAAACTTTAGGGTAAAAATGAAATTCCAATCTTATGGCAGGCATTATTGATGAATCGCATCACTTCGATGGCTGAATAAGCCGGGGTTTTAGGGGCTATTTAGCGCCTTTGTCCTATTGACACTGTGCTAACTTTGCAGGCGTAAAAAATTCACTCCCTTTTTCTGCGAGGTATAAAGATGTCAATTCAGGCAATAGATGGCGTACTGCAGCAGCTGCAGATGACCTCACTGCAGGCGGCCGGCAAGGATACGCACTCCTCCAGCCAGCTCGATTTTGGCGCCACCATGAAAGCGGCACTCGATAAGATCAGCGAAACCCAGACCACCGCCCGCGCGCAGGCGCAGGATTTTGAACTCGGTAAGCCTGGCGTACAGCTCAATGACGTTATGGTCGATCTGCAGAAGTCCTCTATCTCTATGCAGATGGGCATTCAGGTACGCAACAAGCTGGTAAGTGCGTACAGCGATATTATGAATATGCAGGTTTAGCGTTTTAAGCGGCTGAATAAAAATATAAATACTACACCGTAGCCTTAGCGGAGCACGTATGTAGCACAAGATCGTTCATTTTCATGTTGATGAGGGATAGCTGATCCGTATTGTCCTCTGACAACCAGGTACCCTAAACCCGGCAGACCATCTGCGCATCTGAATGGCCCATTTGCGCGGGACATCATTCGGGTTTGCGCCTGCAGACAATGCCCGGCATGCGAAGGTATGCCTGACTGATATGCTTTGCGGTGGCGAAGGCCTGCACGCTTAATTGCTGCCCGCCACGTCTGAGGGATAGATCAGGTTTTGGTTTTTTTCACTCCACTCCATCATGCGGTTCTGGGCGCGGTCGGTTAGCCAAAGTTATTTCTGTATTGAGGATTTTAAGGTCTGGCGCATCTTCTGCAATGCCGCACATAGTGATTCTTCAAAACGTATACGTAAAAAAACCGCCGTAGTAGGCGGTTAGGTAAACCTTAGTAAGTGCTATGCAGGCCTTACGGTGGCTTTTGTTGGATGGCCATCAGGACCATCATCATGAGTGTGGTCCGGGTCAGGCTCGATGATGACTATATAGTCCTTACCTTTCCCATCTCGTGTTAATGTCACTAAATCTCCAGCGCAGGGTTTAGTGTCAAAATCATGTTGCTCTTCAACACCGGTATCTTCAAAAACCACAGTAATGTTCATATGTCGTCCTCTTTCTGATAAGCTGGTCCCGAACCCTTGGCGAAAAATTTCACCTTTTCACAAAGAAATTTTAGTTCTCGCTTCTGAAGTCTAACCATTTGCACCAGTAATTTTCTGAGTTAATAACACGGTAGCCACGGCTCTCAGACATTGTCAAGGCAACTTCTCTATCAAAACTGATAGCCGGCGTGTCTCTGATACTGTTAACTTCATCCTTAGTTAAAGAACTGTCTTTCTCACTTTCCTTTCTAAGCAGCAATGAAAGGAAATCAAAAATCATGATCAGTTATCGGCATCTTTGTGATAAACCAGATTAGTGCTGCACAGGAACTGCAGGGTGGTGTTCCTGTAATGCTGCAGACGCATAAAAATACTTACGCTCGCTATCTTCGGACTGCTGCACTTTTATTTCCGTAGCGATAACCGGCATGGTCATACATTTTTTTAAATGACACCTGATACGGCCAAATCTAAATTAACCTTATCGCGTTCTTCTTTACAGCATACTGCAAATTGTGCGACATAGCTAAATCCACCTATATCCATCTTTGCTACCTTCATAAATCCAACCATGACCATATCCCTTTCAAATATGGCTGATTTGAGCAGGTTGCGAGGGTAGATTAAGTAATGTCGGAAAGATAACTTTCAAGTTATGGCTAAACTAAATTGAAAATCGTGAATCCAATGAACTATCTACAGTACCAGGCATATCATGGCCTAAGGATTCTAATAAGCAAAAAATGGATGTTTAATTAAAATAACTTTATTTATAAAGCCTTTTCCCAATGAAATTCTTGTAGATGATTTTAATGTATACAGCTACTATTGACGAACTGTATCATAATTCTCTATTGAGGCTCTTTGTGGAAAGGATTTTTTGGTTAGATGCAGCAAGAGCGTTGGCGATAATTCTGGTTTTTTTCACTCATGCCCATGAGCGTTCGGCTCTGGATAGTGATATGCTAAGAAGCATTTTTACAGCATAGATCATTTGGGTGTGCCTCTATTCTTCATGATAAGCGGGGGGCTGATTCTCCCTAAAATTGCAAATTGTAATATAATGGATTTTTATAAGAGGCGCGTTCCTCAATTTATAATTTTTCTGGTTTTTTGGTCTGTTTTGACAAATTCATTGAAGCTTTCACTTGATGGTGAAGGCTTAGTTAAATCAATTATAACTGCCGCAATAAAATATAATGGTATTTACCCCGGAAGTTATGGTTCTGCATCTCAGTTGTGGTTCCTTTATTCTATAACTCAACTTTATTTGATTGCTCCATTTTTAGCAAGAATGCTTGAGAGGCTAACTAATAATGGAATAACATTATTTATTATTTTTTGCTTTCTATTTAATCAATTCAAAAACACTGCAGCAGCTATTAGAGGCGACTGGTCTTCTCTGCAAAGAATGGGAAGCGATTTTACTGTGCCGTACCTGATTTTCTTTGTCATTGGCTATCTTATAATTGAAAGGAATGTTTTGTATAAGAAAACCGCTTTGCATTTATTTTATTATTTATGCACAGCATTTATACCAGTGCTCGTTCTTGTGGCTTTTGATTATTACTCCGGAAAAGTGTCAAATGGTCTTCATTGGTACAGTTGGTCAGTTTTTATATTAATATCTAGTATCGGTCTTTTATTGGCTATGAGATGGATTTTCGAAAGTAAAAAAAGCAATAAAATAATTTCAATAATCAGTCATTGTTCTTTTGGTATTTACTTGAGTCATTACATTTTTATATATATATCAATTTATCTTGTTAATTTCTATGAGTGTCGGCTTGGTAGCATTCAATTAACATTGGCATACTTTTCTCTATCGTTTTTAATGGGGCTTTTTTTAACTTTTATATTTATGAAGTTTAGGTATACAAAAAAACTTTTATCTTGATTTTAAGTTTTAAAAATTCAAATGAATCCACGCCTAAAGCAAAGAATTACTGGATGCGGAGCCATACAACCACATGCCGTGATGCCTCAACGCAGGAGGACGAGAACATGAAGTTGTTACGGTTCAACCCTAAGGATAGCCTCTGATAGGATTCCCTTCACTATTGCAGGATTACATAGAGCCGCGATTCAGCCTCAACTCAGTCTTTATACTCATCCCGGTGACAATGTTCACTGGATGACTTCCTGATGGTTGACTTGGCTGCAGCAATAAAGCCCGGCAACAGGATTGCATATCAGTGCAAAGGCTATTGAGGGCTGGGCAAGATTTATCGCAACAGCCTAATGACAGAAGAGAGTGAGATGACAGAAGATAAGCCGCTGAATGATGTTATTGTGCTGGAGAAAGTGACGTGCAAGGTGCGACATGCTTATGACGATGCCAGGACGCCATGAATTATTTTTTTTTGATAGCACACATACATCACAACAAAATACCGTAAAGCACCTCATATTTATTTTTGAGGCGAAATTTTTTTTGTAGTAGGCTTTTGATAAAGCCTGAATCAACTAAAATCAACTCGTATGATAAAAACTGCTAAGTTATGTTATGAATATGTAGGTTTTATTTTTGGTATGCTGATGGTGATATCTTTATTTGAATAAATTCCTGGTCGTGGCACATAGATAGCATAATATAGTTCAGTTTTTTATTCTCCAGATAAAATGATTCGAATTTTTTTCCGGCGCTTATGCTTCGCAGAAGCTAAAGGTGCTCTTCAGTTTCGTTCGCTTCATACTTTACCTGTTGGCCATATGCTTGTTATATGAAAATAAAAATCAATAACAGATGCTCATGTTAGATTTTCTTTGAAAGCCAATAGTTGTGAAGCTTCAGATTATAAGCTTAGCAAGTGATGATGCTAAGCTTAATTTATGGTGTAATGTTAAGTGGGTTGTTTTTATTTTTTTGCTAAGAAAGGGCGCTCTATGTATATGTATGTGATTGGGCATAGTAAAGCTATTATTATTACTGAGGTAATAGTTGTCCATGCATAGCCTAAGTTTTCCCAGTAATTATAATTCACCAAGTTAAATACTATTGCATGCAATAGATAAACACTGTAGCTTATAATTCCCGCCACTTTTAAGCTTGGTAGTGTCAATATTCTAAATAAATTATTCCCGCAGCTTGTGATAATGAATGGAAATGCAGCCAATATAACTGAAAATGGTGTGTA
>NZ_QBJB02000021.1:0-34769 GCF_003057675.2 Pantoea sp. RIT413 | reverse complement strand
AACCCCCGCCCCCGGGTTTGTTCCCCCCGTTCCGGGGATTAGTGCCGCCGCGGAATTTACCCTTATCGCCCCCCCCGCCCCCGCCACCGCCGCCACCGCCGCCGGTCGCAAACAGCGCCCCGATACCGGCCAGAGCCGCACCGCCAATACCGAAGGCGGCAATCGTGCCGTTATCCGTTACGTTTTCTGCCAGCAGACCTTCAGTGCTGTCGATCGACACATACTGAAAGCCCTCTGTGCCAGGATCTTCAACCCACCAGAGCGCACCGCGATCGTCCTGCAGGACCAGATCGCTGTCGCCATTGGCGCTGTAAAAATCATGAATAACAAGTGTTTCACCTGATTTAGTGGTTACGACTAAATCATTACCATTGCGTGTGAAAGCCTTAATGTCAGCCTGATTCAGGTTAAGTTTAACCACACTGGGTGCGTTCAGCGTAACCTGAGTACCGCTCACTTCGTTAGCAATCGTCCCACCTTTGGGCGTGATAGAAATATTGTTCATGTTATCGGGATCCCGCGCAGATATAAGTTTATGAGCGTTACTGGCACGCCCGGTATCATCAGATACCGCTTGCTATCGCAAGTAATTCAGTGAATTACTTACATCCTTCATCGGCCGTTCTTATTCCGGTAAAAGAGTAAGAACAGCGCTGAACAGGTTTAATTGCGGATTCAGAAAGGACATCAGGCGTTATGCGGAATACAGAAGCGTTATTCAGAAGTGAATATAAGCGCAGCAGGCACGCTTACCCTTTCAGCTGAAATGACTTTCTGCGCAGACCATAATCGCAAAGCTGTGTGCTGAATTACGCAAATAAATCATCAAGATAAACACTCTGCCAGTGGTAACCCTGCATGCCATAAACGGGCTTATGCGCAAGCAGATCCACATAGTGCTGATTTTCAACCCCCTCAACAATGACGCCGCGGCATAATTGATTAAGGTGATTAAGCAGAATGTCAAAGGTGCGGTCTTCGCTGAATTGCCAGAAAAACGCTTTATCAATCTTGACGATCTCAAATATTCCGCTGTCAAGCATGGTCAGGCTTGAATAACCCGGACCAAAATTGTCGAGCCAGAGAGGAGCCGGCGTAATTTTCGCTACGCCTTTAAGGGTCAGCAGATCCTCACTATTAAAACGCGAGGTGAAAAATGCAGAGATTTCCAGCCGCAATAATGCAAAAGACGCCAGTTTTTCCTGAATGACTTCGTCTGCAAATATGCCGGCAACAATATCTCTGTCTACGTTTACGCTGATAACCTGGTTAAACCCCTGCTGACTAAGCTGAATAATATTTTCGACCTGGTGAAGGAATAGCTGCCATTTCTCATCGGCAGAAAGCAGAGAGAAAAAATGCTCTTCTCTGTCGGGATTGCGTTGTGTAGTTGTCGCTTTTTTTTCTTTAAAACGTGTCAGCAGCTCCCATGAAGTTACCTCTCCGGTCAGACTGTGAACGGGTTCCAGCAAGAAAACCGGATTAAAACGCTCGGTCATGGCACCCTTCCTGAAGACGCTGCTGATAAGACTCTAAATATCAGATTTATTCATGTTATCTGAAATCGAAACATCGACAAAAATTACTATAGCAACTGGAGATTAGCCTGCAATTTACATTTTGAAAAATAGTTTTGAGCTAAAAATGGTCCTGAAATGATAGTTAAAACCAATCATTTTCTGACAACTGCTCCGGTAATATTCTATAAATAGCACCTGGAAATAAGCCTGCTCTCTTGCACTGCGCGAGCATAAGCGTCTCACTTAGCGTTATATTACTGATTTTGAATTAAACTAATGTTGAAGCGCGGCGTTATCAGCGTTTCACTTTAGGAATAACCAGATATTTTTCAGGAAACCTGGCGCCTGTAAATGCGCCAGATGCATCACGGCTAAAAACATCTCTTATTTATTAAAAACATAAATAAATTATGATTTAAGGATAAGCGAAACATTAAAAAAATTATCAATACATAAGAAAATGCAGAGCCAGAGCGAGGGATACCGGCAAAGGATATTGATTTTTAAGCCAAATTGATCGGACAGCAGCGGCAGAAGAAAACGAGGAAGTGGCGCTCGTATGAAATAGTGAATTACGTCACAAACCAGAAAAAATTTTAAAGCCAAAAAAAAGGGCCCCCCGCAGGGCCCGATGCGTTATTACTGATTATTCATCTTCAAGATAGGTATAACCATAAAGGCCGCTTTCAAACTCGGCAAGGAACTGCGATCGCAGCTCTTCATCTATATCCTGCTGTTGTTTCACCTGATCGCGGAATAGCGTCATCAGATCGTCCGGATTCAGCTGCACATATTCCAGCATGTCAGCGACGGTATCCCCTTCATCTGATAACTGCACTTCCACGCTGCCATCCTGGAAAGCAAACACATCTACTGCTTCGGTGTCACCAAACAGATTATGCATATTGCCGAGGATCTCCTGATAAGCACCCACCATAAAGAAGCCCAGCATTGGCGGATTATCCACGTCATATTCAGGCATCGGCATAGTGGTTGCGATCCCGTCACCGTCAACGTAATGGTCGATTGTCCCGTCGGAGTCACAGGTAATATCCAGCAGCACAGCGCGGCGCTGCGGCATCTTGTTCAGACCTTCCAGCGGCATAACCGGGAAGAGCTGATCGATACCCCAGGCATCCGGCATCGACTGAAACAGAGAGAAGTTAACGTAGATTTTATCTGCCATACGCTCCTGCAGCTCATCGATAATCGGGCGGTGTGCACGATTGCTCGGATCCAGATGCTGCTGGATGTAGTGACAAATGCTCAGATAGAGCTGTTCCGCCCACGCGCGCTGTCCCAGGTCGTAGGTGCCGGATGAGTAACCGGTGTGGATATCAAACAGATCCATCTGGCTGTCATGCAGCCATTCACGCAGCGAGCGGCGCACGTTGGGCTCATGCATCTCCTGCCAGGTGTCCCACAGGCTCTGAATCGGGCGCGGTGCATCCGTATCAGGTGCGACCGGCGTGCTGAATTCGTTACGCTCTACGCCGATGATGTTAGAGACCAGCACGGTATGGTGTGCCGTTACGGCGCGGCCTGACTCGGTGATCACCGTCGGATGTTCAAGACCATGCTCTTCGCAGGCGTCGCCAATCGCCCAGATAACGTTATTGGCATACTCATTCAGGCCATAGTTTACCGAGCAGTCAGACTGAGAGCGGGTGCCTTCATAGTCCACCCCGAGGCCGCCGCCGACGTCAAAGCATTTGATATTTACGCCAAGCTTTGCCAGCTCAACATAGAAGCGGGCAGATTCGCGTACGCCAGTCGCGATATCGCGGATATTCGCCATCTGCGAGCCGAGATGGAAGTGCAGCAGCTGCAGGCTGTCAAGCCGGCCAGCTTTGCGCATGATATCCACCAGCTGCAGCACCTGAGATGCCGCCAGGCCAAACTTCGATTTCTCACCACCGCTCGACTGCCACTTACCCGAGCCCTGCGAGGCCAGGCGCGCGCGGATGCCGAGACGCGGTACCACATTCAGACGCTCCGCCTCTTCCAGTACCAGACGGACCTCGGTCATTTTTTCCAGCACCAGGTAGACTTTATGGCCGAGCTTTTCACCGATCAGCGCCAGCCGGATATATTCACGATCTTTATAGCCATTACAGACGATAACGGTGCGCGTTTTGCCTGCGTGCGCCAGTACCGCCATCAGCTCTGCTTTTGAGCCCGCTTCAAGGCCCAGCGGTTCACCCGAGTTAACCAGCGATTCAATGACGCGCTTGTGCTGATTAACCTTGATCGGATAAACCAGGAAGTAGTCGCCTTTATAACCATAGGATTCGCGTGCGCGCTTGAACGCCGCGTTGATGGAGCGCAGACGATGCTGCAGGATCTGCGGAAAACAGAACAGCGCCGGCAGACGCTGACCGTCAGCCTCGCGCTCTTTGACCAGCTTCGCCAGGTCAACCCGCACCTCAGGCCGATCGGGATCCGGACATACGCTGATATGGCCCAGCTCGTTTACGTCGTAATAGTTGTTGCCCCACCAGGCGATGTTATAGGTGCGCAGCATACGGCTCGCTTCCTGATCGCTTATCGCCACCTCCTGCATTGAGCGGAGGACACCCTGTTCGCCAGCTGACGAACCCTTGATATTCTTCATGTCGTCAGACATCGCGAACCTCAGTTTTCTGTTGAAATAGTAGAGAGTTATCAGGTACTGCTGGTGCGTTTGCGGCTAAAAACTTATTCATGCTGCGTGTCCCGCCTCATCAGGTTACCCCGGGTGTTACTGCCAGTAAGTGTAAAACATCGCGCTGCAGTCAGTGGAAATCCAATCGGATTTGGCACGGCTGCGGGTATAAATCACGCGCGTGTGCTGGTGTCTGATTTCAGCCGCAGTTTAATGGCTATGCATGTCGTCATGATTGCGCGGCGGCAAACATCGACAGAAAGAACAGGAAGAGTGAACAGCAGAAAGAGAGGCCAGCGCGCAAAATATGCGCTGTGAACCAGAGAGCAGATGGGAACGGTTCATTACTTTACTCACCTCCAGCGCCTGCGGGCAGCATGCGGAAACGGAGCGGAAAAAAATCAGACACGGTATCTGATCGTGCAACGCCTGACGGCGTCCTGGCATCAATAGCGGCGTTTTATACCGCCAGCCGGGTAAAATTGCAAAATCTTTGTCCCCGCCCTGCGCGCGCTGTCAGCAAAAGCTTCCAGTAAGCCGCTTTTTGAAACAAACCGAATCAGAAAAAGCTCTGGTAAAATGCACATCGGGTAACCTAAAATAGCCGTCCAGATGGTTTTCCATCTAAACTGAATAAGTTCCAGGCGGTGTGAGCCTGGCGTGCTGACACTCCCTGCTGCTCGTGGCTTTGCCTGAAGGGGCGCTAAGCAGGTTTTTCACTGGCGCTATGCAGTCGAATTCAACCCATTTCTAAGGTAAAGAACAGAATGGCTAAACACCTTTTTACATCTGAGTCCGTATCAGAAGGACATCCTGATAAGATCGCTGACCAAATTTCCGATGCCGTGCTGGATGCCATCCTCGAACAGGATCCGAAAGCGCGCGTGGCCTGCGAAACTTACGTCAAAACCGGTATGGTACTGGTAGGCGGTGAAATCACCACCAGCGCCTGGGTCGATATTGAAGAGATCACCCGCAATACCGTACGTGAGATCGGCTATGTTCATTCTGATATGGGCTTTGATGCCAACTCCTGCGCCGTACTGAGCGCCATTGGCAAGCAGTCACCTGATATTAATCAGGGCGTAGATCGTACCGATCCGCTGGAGCAGGGTGCGGGCGATCAGGGTCTGATGTTTGGTTACGCAACTAACGAAACAGATGTGCTTATGCCTGCGCCGGTTACCTATGCGCACCGTCTGGTGCAGCGTCAGGCTGAAGTGCGTAAAAATGGCACGCTGTCCTGGCTGCGCCCGGACGCCAAAAGCCAGATCACCTTCCAGTATGATGGTGGCAAGATTGTTGGCATCGACGCTGTCGTGCTCTCAACCCAGCATTCAGAAGAGGTTTCTCAGGCCGATCTGCGTGAAGCGGTGATGGAAGAGATCATTAAGCCGGTGCTGCCTGCTGAGTGGATCAACGCCAGCACTAAATACCATATCAATCCGACCGGTCGCTTTGTTATTGGCGGCCCGATGGGTGACTGTGGCCTGACCGGCCGTAAAATCATCGTTGATACCTACGGCGGCATGGCTCGTCACGGTGGCGGTGCTTTCTCCGGTAAAGATCCATCAAAAGTTGACCGCTCTGCAGCCTACGCCGCGCGCTATGTGGCAAAAAACATTGTTGCTGCCGGCCTGGCCGATCGCTGCGAGATTCAGGTTTCCTACGCTATCGGCGTGGCAGAGCCAACGTCGATCATGGTAGAAACCTTTGGCACTGAGAAAGTACCGACCGAACAGCTGACGCTGCTGGTTCGTGAATTCTTTGACCTGCGCCCTTACGGTCTGATTCAGATGATGGATCTGCTGAAACCTATCTATAAAGAGACCGCCGCCTACGGTCACTTTGGCCGCGAACACTTCCCGTGGGAGCAGACGGATAAAGCCGCCCTGCTGCGCGAAGCCGCTGGCCTGTAAGCGCAGAGTATTCTGTTTAATAGCCCGCTCTGTGCGGGCTTTTTTATGCCTGAACGTACCCCACCGCTCTGATTTCGTAAATCATCCGGACCAGGGGGGGGTCATGTTTAACCGTAGGGGCGGCATTTATGCCGCCCTGGCTGCGTACATCTTCCGGGCCAGGGGCGCATTAATGCGCCCCCTACGTTCCGCGCCATTAATCGCCTCGTCAACGTGGGTCATGTTTAACCGTAGGGGCGGCATTTATGCCGCCCTGGCTGCGTACATCTTCCGGACCAGGGGCGCATTAATGCGCCCCCTACGTGCATTCTGCCGGGTGAAATCCCGTGATATAGCTGGCTTCAGGCTTTCCCGGGCATAAAAATTTTCACTGGCTACACTCTTATGACCGCTGTGATAACAAAGTGTTAACGATTACATTCTAAAACTCTTTTTTAATCTGTAATTTAGAGATTTTTCAGCGTAGTCATCACTCTGAAAATGCGTTATTTTCAGCGTCGTCTGATAGGCAATATTTAAAGCGATGTCAGAAACTTGAAGGGTGCTATACCTTACTGGCGAAGAGACTGTTCCGGGCAAAAAATGCTGGATTACAGGGTTTCGGCGTGTGTAAGCGGTTACATTCGTGTGATCGCGCTCACTTTTTATCGTGTACAGGTCTCTTAGCATTAATAAAAAACAAGACAAATAACTTTCGGAGGCTTTATGCCTGGTAATACTCACAAAAGCAGAACCTCAAACAAGGCGATGACCCTGTTTGTCTGCTTTCTGGCGGCGTTAGCCGGCCTGCTGTTCGGGCTGGATATCGGTGTCATCGCAGGTGCCCTGCCCTTTATCGCTAAAGATTTCAACGTTACTGCTCACCAGCAGGAGTGGATTGTCAGCTCGATGATGTTTGGCGCGGCGGTCGGTGCAATCGGCAGCGGCTGGATGTCATCACACCTGGGTCGTAAAAAGAGCCTGATGGCCGGCTCTGTGCTGTTTGTTATCGGTTCGCTGTGGTCAGCTATGGCGCCAAACCCGGAGATGCTGATTGCTGCCCGCGTAGTACTGGGCCTGGCAGTTGGCGTGGCGTCTTACACCGCCCCGCTCTATCTCTCTGAAATTGCACCAGAGAAAATCCGCGGCAGTATGATTTCGCTCTATCAGCTGATGATCACCATCGGTATTCTGGGTGCCTATCTCTCTGATACCGCGTTCAGCGCATCCGGAGAGTGGCGCTGGATGCTGGGCGTGATCACTATCCCTGCGGTTCTGCTGCTGGTTGGCGTCTTCTTTCTGCCAAACAGCCCGCGCTGGCTGGCTGCGAAAGGTAACTTCCGCGATGCGCAGCGCGTGCTGGATCGCCTGCGCGACACCAGCGAACAGGCAAAACGTGAGCTGGATGAGATCCGTGAGAGCCTGAAAGTAAAACAGTCTGGCTGGCAGCTGTTCCAGGGCAACAGCAACTTCCGTCGTGCGGTGTTCCTCGGCGTGCTGCTGCAGGTGATGCAGCAGTTCACCGGCATGAACGTCATTATGTATTACGCGCCGAAAATTTTTGAAATTGCCGGCTTCGCCAACACCACGCAGCAGATGTGGGGTACGGTGATTGTTGGTCTGGTCAACGTTCTGGCGACCTTTATCGCTATCGGTCTGGTCGATCGCTGGGGCCGTAAACCGACGCTGGTGCTGGGCTTTATGGTTATGGCGGCCGGTATGGGCGTTCTCGGCACTATGCTGCACCTGGGCATCCACTCTCAGGGCGCACAGTACTTCGCCGTGGCGATGCTGCTGATGTTTATCATCGGCTTTGCCATGTCAGCCGGCCCGCTAATTTGGGTGCTTTGCTCTGAAATTCAGCCGCTGAAAGGGCGCGATTTCGGGATTACCGTCTCGACCACCACGAACTGGATCGCCAACATGATCGTGGGCGCTACCTTCCTGACCATGCTGAACACGCTGGGCAACGCGCCGACCTTCTGGGTCTATGCCGGCCTTAACCTGTTCTTCATTGTGCTGACGCTGGTGCTGATCCCGGAGACCAAAAACGTCTCGCTGGAGCACATTGAGCGTAACCTGATGGCAGGTAAAAAACTGCGCGACATCGGTCAGCAGTAATGTTTTACTGAGTGACAAGGGCTGCCTGCGGGCGGCCCTTTTTTATGGGCGCGACTGCCCGCTGCCGCGCCAGCGCAGCGTATGGTATGCTGCCCGCCATGAAAACGACCCGCGTACCTGTCGCCTGTCAGCAGGCGGTCATGCGATCGCTGCGGCACTTTTTGCAGCTCGCCGCACAGCGCCTTGAATGCAGCTTTGATGAACCCGCACTGCTCTACCAGCAGCGCGGCACTGCCGCAGGTACCGCCTGGCTGGAGAAGTGGGAGATCCGGCTGAATCCGGTGCTGCTGCAGGAGAATCTGCAGGCGTTCACCGACGAAGTTGTGCCGCATGAGCTGGCGCATCTGCTGGTGTGGAAGCGCTTCGGGCGCGTTGCGCCGCATGGCAAAGAGTGGAAGTGGATGATGGAGACGGTGCTCGGCGTGCCGGCACGCCGTACGCATCAGTTTGCCCTGAATTCGGTGCGCACTAATACCTTCACCTATCGCTGCAGCTGTCAGCAGCATCAGCTTACCGTGCGCCGGCATAATCGCGTGCTGCGCGGGGAGAGTGAATATCGCTGCGTTCGCTGTGGTTCACTGCTGCAGCCCGGCGAATTCAGCAGCATATAGCGCGCTAATCCCATTTCCCCGCTCCGGTCATTCTGCTACCCTGCCGCACTTTTTTGGGTATCGGGTAAATTTCTGGAATATGTCTCGCAAAACTCTGTTACTTCTTCCTCTGCTGCTGGCACCGCTTAGCGCGTACAGCCTCAGCTTCTCTTCGTTTCATCAGAATAATTTTCGCCAGGCAAAAGTGGTCGCATCGCAAATTAACGCGGATGCGCCCGATTTCTACTGCGGCTGCACGATCAACTGGCAGGGAAAAAAAGGCGTGCCCGATCTTAAAAGCTGCGGCTATAGCGTACGAAAAAACGCCAACCGCGCCGGGCGCATTGAGTGGGAACATGTGGTTCCGGCGTGGGAATTTGGCCATCAGCGCCAGTGTTGGCAGGAGGGAGGACGAAAAAACTGCGCCAAAGATCCGGTATATCGCCGTATAGAGAGCGATCTGCATAATCTTCAGCCCGCTATCGGCGAGGTTAACGGCGATCGCAATAATTTCCAGTACAGCCAGTGGAACGGCGGGGAGCAGCCTTACGGGCAGTGCGCGATGAAAGTCGACTTCAAACAGAAGCTGGCTGAACCGCCTGCCCGCGCGCGCGGTGCCATTGCACGCACCTACTTTTACATGCGCGATCGCTATCAGCTGCGCCTCTCCCGCCAGCAGACTCAGCTGTTCAGCGCCTGGGACAAGCTCTATCCGGTCAGCGTCTGGGAGTGCGAGCGCGACAGTCGTATTGCTCAGGTACAGGGAAATCACAACCCGTATGTACAGCGCGCTTGCCAGCGCTAAAAGCGCTACCCTAAACTAGCTTATTATTTTTGCGCCGCATCACGGGATGCGGCAATAACGCTGGCAGGAACCGCATGCGTATACCCCGCATTTATCACCCCGAACCGCTCTCTGTTGACAGTGAAATCTTTCTTGAAGATGACGCGGCTAACCACGTTGGCCGCGTGCTGCGCATGGGCGCCGGGCAGATGCTTGAACTGTTTGATGGCACTAATCTGACTTTTAACGCCGAAATCACCCAGGCGGATAAAAAGCGTGTAAAAGTAAGGGTTCTTAGCGGTCAGCCTGATGACCGGGAATCCCCCTTGCATTTACATCTGGGTCAGGTGATGTCGCGTGGTGAAAAAATGGAATTCACCATCCAGAAATCGATAGAGCTGGGCGTAAACGTGATTACGCCCTTGTTTTCTGAGCGCTGCGGCGTGAAGCTGGATGCAGAAAGGCTGGCAAAGAAGATCCAGCAGTGGCAGAAGATTGCTATCGCCGCCTGCGAGCAGTGTGGCCGCAACCGCGTACCGCTGATTCGTGACGCGATGACGCTGGAAGCCTGGTGTGCCGAAGCTGATGAGGGCATCAGGCTGAATCTTCATCCACGCGCCAGCCACAGCATCAACACCCTGCCGCACCCGGTTGAGCGGGTGCGGCTGCTGATTGGCCCTGAAGGGGGATTATCTGCTGAGGAGATCGCCATGACGGCGCAGCAGGGCTTTACGGATATATTACTGGGGCCGCGCGTGCTGCGCACGGAAACCACTGCCCTCACCGCTATAACGGCACTTCAGGTGAGGTTTGGCGATCTCGGTTAAGGGATAATTCGGGCCGTAAAAGAGACGCAGACTACTACACAGCACGACGCTTTCGCATGGAAGGACGTCGCTGATATCCCCTCTGAGGAGAGAATAATGATTAAGCTTGGCATTGTGATGGACCCGATTTCGTCTATCAATATTAAAAAAGACACCAGCTTCGCCATGTTGCTGGAGGCACAGCGTCGTGGCTACGAAATTCATTACATGGAGATGGGCGACCTCTCTCTGCGCGGCGGCGTGACCTACGCCCGTACGCGTCTGCTGAGCGTGGAGCAGAATGCTTCGCAGTGGTATGAGTTTGGCAGCGAGCAGACTATCCCGCTGGCCGATCTCAACGTTGTGCTGATGCGTAAAGATCCACCTTTTGACACCGAGTTTATTTACGCGACCTATCTGCTGGAGCGGGCTGAGGAGCAGGGTACGCTGATTGTGAACAAACCGCAGAGCCTGCGCGATTGTAACGAAAAGCTCTATACTGCATGGTTTGCAGATCTGACGCCGGATACGCTGGTCACGCGTAATAAAGAGCAGCTGCGCGC
Source organism: Pantoea sp. RIT413 (assembly GCF_003057675.2). Classification (NCBI taxonomy): domain Bacteria; kingdom Pseudomonadati; phylum Pseudomonadota; class Gammaproteobacteria; order Enterobacterales; family Erwiniaceae; genus Pantoea; species Pantoea sp. RIT413. The sequence goes on along the minus strand of NZ_QBJB02000021.1, from coordinate 23,843 downwards.
TTTCTGGCAGGAACATGGTGATGTCATTCTGAAGCCGCTTGACGGTATGGGTGGCGCATCCATTTTCCGCGTTAAGCAGGATGACGCAAACTTCGGCGTGATCACAGAAACCCTGACCAACCATGGCCAGTTCTTCTGCATGGCGCAAAATTATCTGCCGGCGATTAAAGAGGGCGATAAGCGCGTCCTGGTCGTCGATGGCGAGCCGGTGCCTTACTGCCTGGCGCGTATTCCACAGGGCGGCGAAACGCGCGGCAATCTTGCAGCCGGTGGTCGCGGCGAAGCGCGCCCGCTTTCTGACAGCGACTGGGAAATTGCACGGCGTGTCGGTCCCACGCTGAAAGCGAAGGGGCTGATTTTTGTTGGCCTGGATATCATCGGTGATAAACTTACTGAAGTGAATGTCACCAGCCCAACCTGCGTACGGGAAATTGAAGCGGCGTTCCCGATTTCAGTTACCGGAATGCTGATGGACGCGATCGAAAAACGTCTGGGCTGAGGACGCAGCCGGAGTGCAAACTCCCTAACCCCTTTGATACCGGCGCTGCCGCACTGGCGCCGGTTCTCTTCGGTAAATGAGTGACAATGAATTTACAGCATCATTTTTTGATAGCGATGCCCTCTCTGCAGGATCCTCTGTTCAAACGCTCTGTTGTCTATATCTGCGAGCATAATGAAGAGGGTGCGATGGGTTTGATTATTAATAAACCGATGGAGAACCTGACGGTAGAGGGTATTCTGAAGAAGCTAAAAATCACTCCGTCAGAGCGCGATCCGGCGATTAAGCTCGATAAACCGGTGTTTGCCGGCGGCCCGCTGGCGGAAGATCGCGGTTTTATTCTGCACTCTGCGCAGCATACTTATGCCTCCAGTATTCGCATCTCAGACAACACCGTGATTACTACCTCGCGCGATGTGCTGGAAGCGATCGGCACTGCTCAGCAGCCGGAGAATGTGCTGGTCGCACTCGGCTACTGCGCCTGGGAAAAAGATCAGCTGGAGAACGAGCTGCTGGAGAACGCCTGGCTTACGACCCCGGCCGACACGCAAATTTTGTTCCAGACGCCGATTGCCGGACGCTGGCGCGAAGCCGCCCGCAGCATGGGTGTCGATATTCATAACATGACCAGCGATGCGGGACACGCCTGATGCAGAATGCAACGCTGCTCGGCTTTGATTTTGGCACCAAAAGCATCGGTGTTGCCGTGGGTCAGCAGCTCACCGGCACCGCACGTCCGCTGACAGCGCTGAAAGCTCAGGAAGGCACGCCAGACTGGAACCTGATTGAGAAACTGCTGAAGGAGTGGCAGCCTGACTACGTGGTGGTCGGCCTGCCGCTGAATATGGACGGCACCGAACAGCCGCTGACTGCCCGCGCACGCAAATTTGCCAATCGCCTGCACGGCCGCTTTGGCGTACGCGTTGAGCTGCAGGATGAGCGCCTGAGTACCGTTGAGGCGCGCGCCGATCTCTTTAAGCGCGGCGGCTTTCGTGCACTGCAGAAAGGACAGGTAGACTCACAGTCGGCCGTGATTATTTTGCAGGACTGGTTCGAAACCCACTGACGCTGCAAGCAGCGTAAACGCGATAAAGCGCACTCCGGTCAGCAGGTGTAGCCGATGCCGGGAGCTGACCGGGCGCACAGCTGCAGCATCAGTGCTGCTTCAGCTCCGCTATCCGCTTGCCTGGTCAATAATGCCCTCCGCGCGGCGTGCCTGTTCACTTTGCGCAAAGGTCTGCATGCCATGCTGCGCACCGGTCTGCAGCACGCCCGGCAGCTGATGTCCTTTGCCTTCACGGATCAGGCTGGCTACCGCAGGCGTGGCGATCAGCACCTCATACAGCGCAACACGTCCGCCCGCTTTCGCCGCCGCCAGCCGCTGCGCCACTACCGCTTTCAGGCTGCCCGCCAGCTGCGTGCGCACCAGGTTTTTCTCTTCGGCCGGAAAGACATCAACCAGACGATCAACCGCCTGCGCCGCGCTGCGGGTATGCAGCGTAGCGAGCACCAGATGTCCGGTCTCAGCGGCGGTCAGGGCTAAACGGATCGTCTCACTGTCGCGCAGTTCACCCAGCAGAATAACGTCGGGATCTTCACGCAGCGCCGCTTTCAGCCCGTGCTGAAAAGAGAGGCAGTGCGTCCCCACTTCACGCTGCTGAATCAGCGAACGCTGACTCCGGTGCACAAACTCGATCGGATCCTCCAGAGTGATGATATGCCGCGCCTGCTGCTGGTTCAGCGCCTGTACCAGTGCAGCCAGCGTCGTCGACTTGCCGCTGCCGGTTGCGCCGCTAATCAGAACCAGTCCCTCCTGCAGCTGCAGGAGCTGCTGCACGGCAGGCGGCAGGCGCAGCTGCGCCAGCGGCGGGATCGTCTGCGCAATCAGCCGCAGCGCCAGTGATAATCCGTGCCGCTGGGTGAAAAGATTGGCACGCAGCCGTACGCCGCTGCTGAGCGTCAGGGCAAAGTCCGCCTGTCCGGTGACGTCAAGCTCCGACTGCTGCGCAGCGCTGAGAAACCGCGTAGCAAACCTCTCCAGCCACGCAGATGACAGCGGCGGCTGCTGCGGCACCGGCTCCAGCACGCCCTGCCGCCGCCAGTGCGGTAAATGTCCGCTGCACAGGTGCAGATCGGCGGCGTTATGCTTTACACTAAGGGCCACAATTTCATCTAAATCCATTTATTTCTCCTGACTATGACTTCCATTGAGCACAACTTACATCAGGTACGCGAGCGTATCGCTGCCGCTGCCGTGCGTTGCGGCCGGGCGCCAGAAGAGATTACGTTGCTTGCAGTAAGCAAAACCAAACCTGCGAGCGCTGTCGCAGAAGCGGTTGCCGCCGGGCAGCGCGCGTTTGGCGAAAACTACGTGCAGGAAGGGGTGGAAAAGATCGCGGCGCTGATGACGGAAGGCGATCTGCAGTGGCACTTTATCGGTCCGCTGCAATCCAATAAAAGCCGTCTGGTCGCAGAACATTTTGCCTGGTGTCATACCGTTGATCGCCTGCGTATTGCGCAGCGGCTTAACGACCAGCGTCCGGCGCACCTGCCGCCGCTGAACGTGTTAATTCAGGTAAATATCAGTGACGAAAACAGTAAATCTGGCATCATGCTGGAGGCTGTTCCGGCGCTGGCCGCGGCTATCGCCGCCCTGCCCCGCCTGAGCCTGCGCGGCCTGATGGCGATTCCGGCTCCCGAGCAGGATTATGCACGCCAGCTGGCCGTCTGCCAGCAGATGGCCAGTGCGTTTCATGCGCTGCAGCGCGACTATCCCGCCATTGATACGCTTTCACTGGGCATGAGCGACGATATGGAAGCGGCAATCGCGGCCGGCAGCACTATGGTAAGAATTGGCACCGCCCTGTTTGGCGCGCGGGATTATGCGCGACCTTCACAACAATAACTGAGGAACTCCATGTTAACACTGACGTTTTTAGTCAAAACGCTGATCGATCTCTACGTCATGGTACTGCTGCTGCGTATCTGGATGCAGTGGTCACGCTGCGACTTCTACAATCCGCTGGCGCAGTTTGTGGTGAAGATTACGCAGCCGGTGATCAAACCGCTGCGTCGCGTGCTGCCCGCTATCGGCCCCATCGATACCGCCTCGCTGCTGCTGGCGTTTGTGCTGACCACGCTGAAGTATCCGATTCTGCTGCTGATTCAGGTCGGCGCTTTCTCGGTTGATCCCACCAATCTGCTGGTAGGACTGCTGTCGCTGCTGAAGTCAGCCGGTAATCTGGTGTTCTGGGTCATTATTATCCGCTCGCTGATGAGCTGGATCAGTCAGGGACGCGGGCCGCTGGATCACGTGCTGATACAGCTTACCGAACCGCTGATGGCACCTATTCGCCGTATGCTGCCCGCTATGGGCGGTATCGACTTCTCCGCCATGATTGTCATTCTGGTGCTCTATGCGCTGAATTTCCTTGGCATGGACCTGTTCCCGGGTCTCTGGTATCTGCTGTAATTTGTTAATCTGGAACTGTTATGCAAAAAGTTGTTCTCGCAACCGGTAATCCGGGCAAAGTTCGCGAACTGGCCGATCTGCTCGCTGATTTCGGGCTGGATATCGTGGCGCAAACGGAGCTTGGCGTGGAGTCAGCCGAAGAGACCGGTCTGACCTTCATTGAAAATGCGCTGCTTAAAGCGCGTCACGCGGCGCAGATAACCGGCCTGCCGGCTATCGCGGATGATTCCGGTCTGGCGGTAGATGCGCTGGGCGGCGCGCCCGGCATCTACTCCGCACGCTATGCTGGCGCAGAAGCCAGCGACCAGCAAAATCTGGAGAAGCTGCTGCTGGCGCTGGAAAATGTGCCGGATGGCGCGCGTCAGGCGCAGTTTCACTGTGTGCTGGTCTATGTGCGGCACGCCGCTGACCCGGTACCGCTGGTGTTTCACGGCAGCTGGGCGGGCGAAATTACCCGTACGGCGGCTGGTGAAGGCGGCTTTGGCTACGATCCCATCTTCTTTGTACCGGAAGCGGGTAAAACCGCCGCTGAACTGAGCAAAGAGGATAAGCGTGCCCTCTCCCACCGGGGTAAAGCGTTAACGCTGCTGCTGGACGCGATGCGCAATGGCTGAGTTACCACCGCTGAGCCTCTACATCCATATTCCGTGGTGCGTACAGAAGTGCCCCTACTGCGACTTCAACTCACACGCGCTGAAAGGGGAAGTCCCGCATCTGGAGTATGTGCAGCACCTGCTGCAGGATCTTGAGCAGGACCTGCCTCTGACCGCCGGACGCGAGGTACGCACAATCTTTATTGGCGGCGGCACGCCAAGCCTGCTGAGCAGCCACGCGATGCAGACGCTGATGGATGGCGTACGGGCGCGCCTGCCGCTGGCGGCTGATGCGGAGATCACCATGGAAGCGAATCCCGGCACGGTGGAAGCCGATCGCTTCAGCGGCTATCAGGCTGCGGGGATCAATCGCATTTCCATCGGCGTGCAGAGTTTTAGTCCGCAGAAGCTGGAGCGGCTGGGGCGTATTCATGGACCGCAGGAGGCGAAACGCGCCGCCGAACTGGCCGCCGCGCTCGGGCTGCGCAGTTTTAATCTGGATCTGATGCATGGCCTGCCTGACCAGTCGCTGGAAGAGGCGCTGGACGATCTCCGTCAGGCAATTGCGCTTAACCCGCCGCATCTCTCCTGGTATCAGCTAACCATTGAGCCGAACACGCTGTTTGGCTCACGACCACCGCAGCTGCCGGATGATGATGCGCTGTGGGATATCTACGAGCAGGGGCACCAGCTGCTGACGGCTGCCGGCTATCAGCAGTATGAAACCTCAGCCTACGCGAAGCCGGGCTATCGCTGTGAGCACAATCTCAACTACTGGCGCTTCGGTGATTATCTCGGTATCGGCTGCGGGGCGCACGGTAAGCTGACGCAGGCGGATGGCCGCATTGTGCGGACGGTCAAAACCCGTCATCCGCGCGGCTTTATGAAGGGTAACTATCTTGATAAGCAACATGAAGTGGCGGACGAAGATAAGCCGTTTGAGTTCTTTATGAACCGGTTCCGCCTGCTGGAAGCGGCGCCGCGCGCGGAGTTTCAGCGTTATACCGGGCTGGATGAACAGACGATCCGCCCGCAGATGGAGCAGGCTATCGCCGCAGGCTATGTCACTGAGAGCGCCAGCGAGTGGCAGATCACCGAGAAAGGCAAACTGTTCCTGAATTCGTTGCTGGAACTGTTTATGTAATCAGAGCGGCCCGGTGGCCGCTCTTTTTTTGCTAGTTAATACTCTTCACCAGCGTTTTACGCTGGTTTTCCAGCGCGATGACCCGGTTGCAGACCTCATGGCCAAAGTTCTGGAAATCGCGCTCCTGGTTGTTCCATTCAGTCTGAATCGACTGCTGCAGACCACCCAGATTGCCCATCAGCGCCTGCAGCGGATTACTGCCGCTGGTCGCCTGCTGCGTGCCCATCTCATTCAGGCTATCCTGCAGTACGCCGCCCAGCGTGCTCTGTACCAGCTTCTGTCCGTCAGCGCGCACCTGGTTTATTGCCTGGTGGTGGAACGTCAGGCCATCCTGGCGCTGCTCAATGATGCGATTCATCTGCTGCTTCAGCTGGCCATCCAGCGTGGTCAGGCGGTTGCGCACATTGCTGTCGCTGCCCAGTTTCTCAACGATCACTTTATCCAGTGCGGCGCGCCCGCGTTCGAGGCGCGTTTTAGCGCCGTTGCTGACCCACGGCAAATCGCGACGCAGCGCGCTCTGGTAATCAATCGCCTGCTGACGTGCCGCGTTATCAACGGTAACCGTTTTGCCGTTAAAGGTGACATCACCCTGTGGGGTCATCGTGAGATTGCCGTTGCTGCCGACAACCTGAACGCTTTGCGGGGTGATCACCACATCATCCTGCGGATTAACGCTGCACTGGTAGTCAGCGTGTGCCTGCGCTGCCGTCAGCAGTAGCGCGGCGAACAGAGCCTTACGAATCATGAGATCTCCTGAATGTGCTGTGCGGGGTGGGTATTGTGCGGCCAATGGCGCGGGCGCCATGAATGGCGCCCCTGCGGCAAATTACATTGCAGGGGGCGCATTAATGCGCTCCTGGTGCAGTACATTACAGGACGCCATTAATGGCGCCCCTACGGCAAATTACATCACAGGGCGCCATGAATGGCGCCCCTACAGATTTCCGCGTGCCGGCGTGATGTTTCAATGGCAATTACATTGTAGGGGGCGCATTAATGCGCCCCTGGTGCAATACATTACAGGTCGCGCCTTCATGCGCAGCCGAATGTCGCACTACAACTTAGTCCCACCAGACGTCGAAGAGTTCCGTTATCTGGATATCAGACAATTCACGCCCTTCCAGCCACTTGCGCACCAGTTCACGATGCTCATCGGTGCACTTTCCGGTCTGCTGCATGCAGACCAGGCCTTCCCATACCAGATAACCACTGCCGTCATAAGCCAGACCGTTTGGATCGATCACCTCAGTGATAAACTGATCCAGCGTGGCATCAATCTGCTCTTCGGTGGTTCCCTCGGCAAAACGCCATGCTACGGAGAAACCCAGCTCCTGAAACTCATCAATATGCAGTTTCTTACGTAAACGACGACTACGCTGTACGGCCATTATTTTACCCTCTCAAACATCAGATCCCACACGCCATGGCCCAGTCGCTGCCCGCGCTGCTCAAATTTAGTCAATGGACGCGTCTCAGGACGCGGCACGTAATCCTGGGTGGCTGACTGATTAACGTAACCCGCTACGCTGTTCATCACCTCCAGCATATGGGTCGCGTAATCTTCCCAGTCGGTGGCCATATGAAACACGCCGCCAGGCTTCAGCTTACGATGCACCAGTTCAGCAAACGGCGCCTGCACGATACGGCGTTTATTGTGACGCGCTTTGTGCCACGGATCCGGGAAGAAAAGCTGCACCATGCGCAGAGAGTTATCCGGGATCATATGCTCCAGCACTTCTACCGCGTCATGGCACATGACCCGCAGATTCTCTACGCCCGCTTCCTTCGCAGATGCCAGGCAGGCACCCACGCCCGGCGCATGCACTTCAATGCCCAGGAAGTTCTGCTGCGGATTATTTTGCGCCATGGTGACCAGCGAGGCGCCCATACCAAAACCGATCTCCAGCACCAGCGGTGCGTCGCGCCCGAACAGCGCGGTCATGTCCAGCGGCGCGGGCTGATACTCAACGCCCATCACCGGCCAGTATTGATCCAGCGCGAGCTGTTGGCCTTTCGTTAACCGCCCCTGGCGGCGTACGAAGCTGCGGATACGGCGCAGCGGCCGCCCGTTTTCATCAAATTCCGGAGTGATGACGTCATTTATCATGTTGAAGCCTGCTGGTTAGCCTGTTCGGGGAAACGGGCATTATGCAAAGTTAAAGGTCAGAAGCAAGCCTTTGCAATCTTCCGGTTTACACCCCTGATGCTCTGTGCTGCAATTCCTGCCTGATTGTAGAGTAAACACGGAAAATTTCCTTCATATGATGCAGGCGTCGCAATTCGCGCAACAGGTGCTGAAGTGGTATGACCGCTTTGGCCGTAAAACGCTGCCGTGGCAGCTGGAAAAGACGCCCTACAAAGTGTGGCTTTCAGAGGTCATGCTGCAGCAGACGCAGGTTGCCACGGTTATTCCCTATTTTGAACGTTTTATGGCGCGCTTCCCCACCGTGCGCGATCTTGCTGCCGCGCCGCTGGATGAAGTGCTGCATCTCTGGACCGGCCTCGGCTACTATGCGCGGGCGCGCAACCTGCATAAAGCGGCTAAACAGGTCGTGGATCAGCACGGCGGTGAGTTCCCGCCGGACTTCACGGCAATTGCTGCCCTGCCGGGCGTGGGTCGCTCGACCGCCGGGGCGATCCTTTCACTGTCGCTTGGCCTGCATTTTCCGATTCTGGATGGCAACGTCAAACGCGTGCTGGCACGCTGCTACGCCATAGGCGGCTGGCCTGGCAAAAAAGAGGTCGAAAAGCAGCTGTGGCAGATCAGCGAAGCAGTGACGCCAGCGCAGGGTGTCAGCCAGTTTAATCAGGCGATGATGGATCTCGGCGCGCTGGTCTGCACCCGCTCGCGACCAAAGTGTGAAATCTGCCCGCTTAATAGCGGCTGTGAAGCGTATGCCAGCCAGAGCTGGGCTGACTATCCGGGTAAAAAGCCCAAAGTCACTCTGCCGGTGCGCAGCGGCTGGTTTTTACTGATGCAGAATGGCGATAATGTCTGGCTGGCGCAGCGCCCGCCCACGGGACTGTGGGGCGGCCTTTACTGCTTTCCGCAGTTTAGCAGCGAGGATGCACTGCGGGAGTGGCTGACACAGCACGGTATTAGCGGCAATCTGCAGCAGCTGACGGCATTTCGCCACACCTTTAGCCATTTCCATCTGGATATTGTGCCGATGTGGCTGGCAGAGCCATCCGCCGGGTCGCTGATGGATGAAGCGGGCGGTCTCTGGTATAACTTAGCGCAACCACCGTCAGTGGGCCTTGCTGCCCCGGTAGAGCGTTTACTGCATGAATTACGCCATCCGCAGCAGCTGTCACTGTCATCGCGCGCGATCGAAGAGGAAGAGTAATGAGCCGCACCATTTTTTGTACCTATCTGCAACGTGACGCTGAAGGCCAGGACTTTCAGCTCTATCCCGGCGAGCTGGGCAAGCGCATCTATAATGAGATTTCTAAAGAAGCCTGGCAGCAGTGGATGTCGAAACAGACCATGTTGATCAACGAGAAAAAGCTCAACATGATGAATCCGGAAGATCGCAAAGTGCTGGAAAAGGAGATGGTCAATTTCCTGTTTGAAGGCAAAGATGTGCATATCGAAGGTTTTACCCCGCCAGAAAAATAACCGTTCCGGGCCTTCCTTTGAGGCCCGCTTTTTTGAGTCAGGCACAGATTCACGATGAATAAAAAACTGATAGCCCTGCTGGCGATCGCGCCGCTATTAATCTCCTGCTCCGGACAAAAAAAATCGCAGTATCACGAAGAGTGGGTTAAAGATACCAACGGCTTTGACATTCTGATGGGACAGTTTGCCGCCAATATTGAAAATATCTGGGGCATTAATGAAGTCCTTATCGCCGGGCCGAAAGATTATGTGAAGTACAGTGACAGCTACTACACCCGCAGTCACATCAACTTCGACAAGGGTAGTATCACCATTGAGACCATCTCCGGTACCGATCCCATGGCCAGCCTGCGCCAGGCGATCGTCACCACCCTGCTGATCGGCGACGAACCGGGCAATGTCGATCTCTACTCTGACGCCAACGATATTAAGATCAGTAAAGAGCCGCTGCTGTATGGCCAGGTGCTGGATAATACCGGGCAGCCAATCCGCTGGCAGGGGCGCGCCGCCAGCTTTGCGGACTACCTGATCCAGAACAAACTGCAAAAACGCACCGCCGGGCTGCATGTGATATGGTCGGTAACCATTCCGATGGTGCCGAACCATCTCGACAAGCGTGCACATAAGTATCTGCCGATGGTGCGCAAATCTGCTGAGCAGTATGGTGTCGATGCCTCACTGATTCTGGCGATTATGCAGACCGAATCGAGCTTTAACCCCTATGCGGTCAGCCACGCTGATGCGCTGGGGCTGATGCAGGTGGTGCAGCATACTGCCGGCGTTGACGTCTTCCGCATGAAAGGTAAATGGGGCAAGCCGAGCCGCAGTTATCTGCTGGACCCGGAAAACAACATCGATGCCGGTACGGCTTATCTGTCGCTGCTGCAGAAAAGCTATCTGGGCGGCATTCAGGATCCCACTTCGCGTCGCTATGCGGTGATCACCGCGTATAACGGCGGTGCCGGCAGCGTACTGCGCGTCTTCTCCAGCGATAAAGACCGAGCATTTTCGCTGATCAACGATATGTCGCCAGCCGATGTCTACCAGACGCTGACCAGCCGCCATCCTTCTGCCGAGTCGCGTCGTTATCTCTATAAAGTTAACCAGGCGCAGCGCAGCTATCACCGCTATTAAATGCGCCGGATTGTCGCGCCCTGCCCGATCGGGTCAGGGCGCGATACGCTCAGGTCAGCATATTCGCCACCAGCTGCTTATAGCCGCTGCTCTGTTCCGCGATATAAACACCCTGCAGCTCCGGTGAAAAGCCCGGCAGCTGGTTGATGCCCGCTTCCAGCGCGAGGAAGTAGCGCTGTACCGCCCCGCCCCACACCTCGCCGGGCACGACGCACAGCACGCCCGGTGGATAAGGTAGTGCCCCTTCCGCCGCGATGCGCCCTTCCGCTTCTGCGACCGGCACCAGCTCCACTTCACCGCGGATATAAGCCTGATGCGCATCCTGCGGATTGACCGCTACCGGCGGGAAACAGTCAGCGCGGAACATCGCTTTCTGCAGATCTTTAACGGCAAAACTGACGTAGAGATCGTGCATCTCCTGACAGAGGCGGCGCAGCGTATAGCCGCGATAGCGCTCCGCATGCTTGCGATACAGGCTCGGCAGCACTTCCGCCAGCGGCGTATCTTCGCGCACCTGCTGTTCAAACTGCTCCAGCATCGCCACCAGATGCGCCATCTTCTCCGCGCTTTCTGCCGGCGTCAGCAGGAACAGAATGGAGTTGAGATCGCACTTCTCCGGCACGATGCCGTTCTCACGCAGATAGTTCGCCAGTATGGTGGCCGGAATGCCAAAGTCGCTGTACGCGCCGCTGCGTGCGTCGATGCCCGGCGTGGTAAGCAGCAGCTTGCAGGGGTCAATCTGATACTGGCCCGGCGCATAGCCGCTGAAGCCGTGCCACTCTGCGTCGGGCTCAAAGCTAAAGTAAGCCGGATCGCGGGCAATAGCGGCGCTGTCTGCCTGCTGCCACGGCGCGCCGTGTACCTGAGCAGGCAGAAACGGTTTAATCATGGTGCAGCGCTGCAGGATCGCTTTACGCGCATCAATGCCCTGTATGACGCAGTTGTGCCACAGGCTGCGTCCTGCCTCGCCCTGGTGCATACGCGCGTTGATATCCAGCGCGGCAAACAGCGGATAAAACGGGCTGGTTGAGGCGTGCAGCATAAAGGCGTTGTTCAGCCGCTTATGCGGGCAAAAGCGCTGCTGACCACGGATATGATTATCCTTTTTATGGATCTGTGAGGTCTGCGAAAAGCCCGCCAGCTGTTTGTGTACTGACTGGGTGACAAAGATCCCCGGATCGTCTTCCGTCAGGGTAAGCGTCAGCGGTGAACCCGCTGCCATCAGCGGAATAAACTGTTCATAGCCGAGCCACGCGGAGTCAAACAGAATGTAGTCGCACAGATGACCGATGCGGTCCACCACCTGACGCGCGTTGTAAACGGTGCCGTCATAGGTGCCGAGCTGGATAATCGCCAGCCGGAATGGCCGCGCCTGCCTGGCGCGTTCAGGGTTAACCTTTGCGATCTCTGCCCGCAGATAGCTTTCATCGAAACAGTGTGCGTCGATGCCGCCAATCAGGCCAAACGGATTACGTGCCGCCTCCAGGTAGACTGGCGTGGCGCCCGCCTGCAGCAGCGCGCCGTGATGGTTGGATTTATGGTTATTGCGATCGAACAGAACCAGGTCGCCGCGCGTCAGCAGCGCATTGGTGACGACTTTATTAGCGCTTGATGTTCCGTTCAGCACAAAATAGGTTTTGTCGGCGTTAAAAACGCGGGCTGCAAACTTTTGCGCATCTTTCGCCGAGCCTTCATGGATTAGCAGATCGCCCAGCCGGACATCTGCATTACACATATCAGAGCGGAACAGGTTTTCACCGTAAAATTCATAAAACTGCCGCCCGGCGGGATGGCGGCGGAAAAACGCCCCGCCCTGATGGCCCGGGCAGGCGAAGGTGCTGTTCTGCATATCGACGTAGCGCGTCAGGGTATCAAAGAAAGGCGGCAGCAGTGCGGCCTCATACTGCTGCGCAGCCTGCTCCAGCGCCTGCCACTCTTCAGCTGCGCCGTTGATTTCTCCGGTCACGCCAGGCAGATCCAGCACTGCGGTATCAAACGCGTTAGCCACAAATACCGGCAGGTTAAATCCGGTCTGGCGCAGCAGCATCAGTACGCCGCTGCGCGTATCCGCCAGTGAGAGCACCACCGCGGCAACGTCAGTAAAGTCGGTCGTGTCGAGCGTCACGACATCGCGGGTGGTATTCAGGCTCAGGCCCGGCGCAATTGCGACGCTGGCGGCTATTTTCAATGGGTTCATAACTCAAATCCCCGGCATAACAGGATGAGTGGGTGCCAGTGGCACAGAAAGGAACGGCGTGACCGGTGCAGGACACCCGCCGGTCGCGATAATGGCATTTTTTGCTGCCGCTCACAATCAGGGGTACTATTGGCTGCACACTTCCTATCGCCGGAGGCGGCATGTTCAAAGCATTAGTCATTGAAAATGATGCACAGGGGTATCGCACCTCCCTGCAGGATCTCTCCGAGCAACAGCTTCCCGATCGGGATGTTATCCTCGATATCAGCTACTCCACGCTGAATTACAAAGATGCGCTCGCCATCTGCAACAAAGGGCCGATCGTACGCCAGTTTCCCATGGTGCCAGGCATCGACTTTGTGGGCCGCGTGACCCACAGCCGCCATCCGGCGTGGCAGCAGAACGATCTGGCGCTGCTGACCGGCTGGGGCGTGGGTGAAAAGCACTGGGGAGGACTGGCGCAGAAAGCCAGCGTCTCCGGCGACTGGCTGGTCAGCGTGCCGGATGCGCTCAGTCCGCAGCAGACGATGGCGATAGGCACCGCCGGCTTTACCGCGATGCTCTGCGTGATGGCGCTGGAAAAACAGGGCATCACCCCGCAGCACGGCCCGGTGCTGGTAACGGGAGCCAGCGGCGGCGTAGGCAGTTTTGCGGTGAGCCTGCTGGCACGCCTGGGATATGAGGTGGTCGCCGCCAGCGGACGCGCAGCTGAGCGCGACTACCTGTGCAATACGCTGGGCGCCACAGCGGTAATCGATCGTGCTGAACTCAGCGAACCGGGTAAACCGCTGGCAAAAGAGCGCTGGGCTGCCGCCATTGATACCGTAGGCAGCCATACGCTGGCCAACGTGCTGGCAGGGATGCGGCGCGACGGCGTGGTGGCCGCGTGCGGAATGGCGCAGGGACTGGATCTGCCGGGCAGCGTGGCCCCCTTTATTCTGCGCGGCGTCACGCTGACCGGTATCGATAGCGTTATGTGTCCGCAGGCGCTGCGCCAGCAGGTGTGGCAGCGGCTGGCAGAACAGGCCGACAGCGCGCTGCTGCAGCAGATAACCCGCATCATTCCGCTCAGCGAAGCGCAGGAAGGTGCCGAACAGCTTCTGGCGGGCAACGTGCGCGGCCGGCTGATAGTGGATTGCCGTCAGGGAGTTAACGATGTCTAAGCCCGCGATTACCCTGCACTACTGCACCCAGTGCAACTGGATGCTGCGTTCAGCGTGGATGGCTCAGGAGCTGCTGCAAACGTTCAGCGACGATCTCAGCGCGGTCACGCTGCAGCCTGGTACCGGCGGCGTCTTTGAGATCAGCGTGGATGGTCAGGTTATCTGGGAGCGCAAACGCGACGGCGGTTTTCCGGATGCGGTCACGCTGAAACAGCGCGTGCGCGACTACTGCTGGCCGGATCGCTCACTGGGCCATGCCGACAAACGGCGCTAGCGCCGCTCGCCGGCAGCGGGATATCTGCCGCTGCTTACTTTTCAGGTGACTTTTGATGCCAGTAGGCGACGGCGCGGACAAAGTCCGTATCCGCGCCGCGCTGCTGCGTAAAATAGTCGCTGAGCTGTTTCACCGCATTGCCTTCTCCGGTCAGCCAGACAAAATAGTCATCGCCGGTAAAATCGATGGCAGCCAGTTCTGCCGTCAGCTGCGCTGGCGTAGTGGCCGCCATACGGTTGCTGCCCAGCCAGTGAACGGTAACGCCCTCCATCTCTCCCAGATAGTCATGTCCGATAGCGGCATCCGTAAACGCCAGCAGGTGAACGTGCTGCGCCTGCAGCTCCGCATAGCGCCGCTTAAAAGCAGGCAGCCCGGTTTCATCGCAGACATACACCTGGCAGGCGTAATCCACCGGCATAATGCAGGAGCCGCGCGGCCCGCCCATCGCGATCCGGTCGCCAGGCTTAGCCGCAGCTGCCCAGCCGCTCGCCACTCCGTCATCATGCATATAGAAATCGAGCGTCAGAGAGTCGACGCCGTTAAACGCCAGCGGCGTGTAGTCACGCGCGGCGGGACGCACGCCCTCAGGCCAGACGATGCCCTCTTCACTCAGCTGCGGCAGCGCAACATCGCAGCCCGGCCCGGAGGGAAAAAAGACTTTGATGTGATCGTCAAACGAGGGGGAATGAAAGCCTGCCAGATCGGCCCCGGTAAATACAATGCGCCAGAAGACGCCGGCAACACGGGTTTTGCTGGCTACCGTCAGATGACGAAAGCGCAGCTCATTACGCACTCGCTGCGGTGCACGACTCTTTTTCTGTGACAATTCACTTCTCCCGGCAGCGGCAGCAGCGCACTCCGCCTGTGCCGCCACGCTAAATTAATGTAAATAATTCTCATTACGTTGCGAAACGATAGCGGTGACCGCGCCGGGAAACAATGTCGAAAAATGCGGTTGCCGCATTAGCGGAGAGCGGCGGCAGGTGTCAGGCGTGCAGATCGCTACAGCAGAGAGAAACGTTCTCACTGTTTTCATACTGAGGCAGTGCGTTATCACCCACAATTTCCTGCTGAGCACAGCGCTGCTGGTGCGGATGCAGGCCACCGGGGGGTGAAAATGGCTCAGCCATTTGCGCACCGGCCAGCGATGAAAAAACGGCAAGCGCCGCGGACAAGAACAACGGGTAAAGTCGCATGATAATTTAGGGTTTCATTTAAAGATCCGGAGCGGATCGGGAATGCAGAGAGCCATCCAGCCTGATGCTGCGCTGCCAGCACATGGCGCGGCAGGTCAGGCTTCGGAGCAGAATTTTACGCCGCTACCGGCGCAGGGTTTATAAAATTGTGCGGTTTGTCACATTTAGCCGCACAATTTGCTGATTATTCCAGTGCTACCGGAATATGAAAGGTGCCCTGCAGCAGCTGCGGCGTACTGTATTTCAAATCGAGCCTGAGCAGATCTTTACCGGGCCGACGCGCCACGCCGAGCGCGGGCAGATGGTTGTAGTAAATCTCGGCGGTGAAGGCGTTGATCTCTTCCGGCGCGCCATGCCAGTCGATCTCTGCATACAGCCCGCTCTCGCCGGTCCAGTTCTGCACATGCTGCGGCAGAACGTCAGCGTGCTCACTCTCCAGCGCCTGAAACAGGCTGATATGCTGCTGATCGAGCGAGCTCACGCCGGGACTGAACTGAAAACCGAGCCAGCCGCGCGTGGCGTGCTGTCCGGCAAAGGCGATAAAGTCGCGTGTATGCTGCGCCACGATATGATTGTGATGGTCAATATATTCGCCAAAGCGGCACTCCCACTCCACCACCTCTCCACTCAGACGAATTTCCGGCTTCTCGGCGAGCCGTGTTTTAACCCACGGGCGCGGCGCAGAGATGCGGCTGTGAAAAGCTTTCATGCGCATTTCCGGAATACGACGATAGGCGCCAGGCGTCAGCGAGAAATGGCTTTTGAACACGCGGGTAAAATTTTGCTGATTGTCGAAGCCAAAACGTACGGCGATGTCGATCAGCGGCATGCTGGTTAAGCGAAGCGCCATAGCGGATAAAGTCAGACGGCGTTTGCGCGTGTAGGAGGCCAGCGTCTGGCCGGTCATCTCCTTGAACATGCGCTGCATATGCCATTTGGAATAGCCTGATTTCAGGGTGATAAGATCGATATTAAGCTCATCGGTCAGGTTGGCTTCAATCCAGTCAACCAGGTCAGAGATATACTGCTTTTTCAGGTTCAGGCTAAGCATGGTTCTAATTGAATGAGTCAGGAAAGCGCGCGTTAATGCGTTATTTGTCACATAAATATAACAAAATCGCCTAACCAACGTAAGGAAGAGTAAAGGATCCGCTCAGGGCGGCGCACTAATTGCTTAGGTTACTAACTTTTTTTAACGCAAGGCGAGCGGCACGCTGTGCTGTGCCGCTCTGCTACAGACAGATATTAATGCGAACGCATACCTGCCGCGGTCATCATCATACGAAACAGGGATGCCACCACGCCGAGTGCCAGCACGCTTGCACCATAGATGATCACCAGCCACATCACCCGCTTCCAGAGCGGCGCTTTATGTTCAGTGTGCTGTTTCATGTTGCTGACCTCCGTTTGCATCTCAATGGTATCCTGCGTCAGCTTTGATTTTTCCGCGGAACACATAATAGCTCCAGAAGGTATAGCCCAGAATCATCGGGATAATCAGCAGGCTGCCCACCAGCATAAAGGCCTGGCTCTGCGGCGGCGATGCCGCTTCCCAGATAGTTACGGATGGCGGAATAATGTTTGGCCAGACGCTGATGCCAAGCCCGGAGAAGCCGAGGAAAATCAGCGCCAGCGTCAGCAGGAACGGCGAATAGTGCGCCTCACGTTTGATGGCGCGCATGATCCCCCACGAGCAGAGCAGAACCAGTACCGGCACCGGCAGGAACCAGAACAGGTTTGGCCGGGTGAACCAGCGCTGCGAAATCGCTTCGTGAGCAAACGGCGTCCACAGGCTGATAATGCCGACTATCACCAGCAGCGCAATCACCAGCGGCGTAGCCAGCGCAGACATTTTACGGTGCAGTTCATTTTCGGTTTTCATGATAAGCCAGGTGCAGCCCAGTAGCGCATAGGCCACGACCAGACCCACGCCGCAGAACAGCGGGAACGGGGCCAGCCAGTCCAGAGCTGAACCGGCAAACTCACGTCCTTTAACCGGGAAACCGTTGATCATCGCACCGACCGCCACGCCCTGGCTGAAGGTCGCCAGCAGCGAGCCGGCAATAAACGATTTATCCCAGAATGCACGATGCTCTTCGGTCGCCTTGAAGCGAAATTCAAACGCCACACCGCGGAAAATCAGGCCGATCAGCATAGCCGTCAGCGGGATCGCCAGTGCATCAGCGATCACCGCATAGGCGAGCGGAAAGGCACCATACAGCCCTGCTCCGCCCAGCACCAGCCAGGTTTCATTACCATCCCAGACCGGCGCCACGGTGTTAACCATCATGTCGCGCTCAACGGCATCTTTGTTAAACGGAAACAGAATACCGATGCCCAGGTCAAAGCCATCCATCACGATATACATCAGCGTGGCAAAGACGATGATGGCGAACCAGATAACGGAAAAATCGATCATTTATTTACCCTCCTGCGAAGCATCCAGGCTCTCATGTGCAGCAGAGAGCGGGCGCGCTGGCGTCTTATCCTGACCCGGACCACCGTGACGGACATCTTTCCCTTCACCGGTGTGCGGACCTTTTTTGATCAGGCGCATCATATAGACATAGCCCACGCCAAACACCGATGAGTAGACCAGGATAAAGGCCAGCAGGCTGATACTCATATGCAGGTCGCCATGCGCTGAAACCGCATCAATTGTGCGCTGCACGCCGTAAACCACCCACGGCTGACGTCCGATCTCAGTGGTGAACCAGCCAGCAAGGATAGCGATCAGGCCCGATGGTCCCATCAGCAGCGCAAACCACAGGAACGGTCGTGAGCTGTAAAGACGCTGTTTATAACGCAGCCACAGGCTGAACACGCCGAGCGTGATCATCAGCAGCCCCATCGCCACCATGACGCGGAACGACCAGAAGATCACCAGCGAATTAGGCCGATCCTCTTTCGGGAAGGTTTTCAGTGCCGGAACCTGTTTATCAAGACTGTGCGTCAGGATCAGGCTGCCGAGATAAGGAATTTCCAGCGCATACTTCGTACGCTCCTCTTCCATATCCGGAATACCAAACAGGATCAGCGGCGTGGCTTCACCCGGCGGGTTTTCCCAGTGTCCTTCAATGGCAGCAATTTTTGCCGGCTGATGCTCCAGCGTGTTCAGGCCGTGCGCATCGCCAATCATCGCCTGAATCGGAGCAACAATCAGCGCCATCCACAGCGCCATTGAGAACATCTTGCGGATCGCCGGGTTGTCATTGCCGCGCAGCAGATGCCATGCCCCGGACGCGCCCACAAAGAAGGCGCTGGCAAGGAATGCCGCCACCGACATATGGAACAGCCGATAAGGGAATGAGGGGTTAAACACAATTTTGAACCAGTCTTCCGGCACCACAATACCATTCTGGATGATGTAGCCCTGCGGCGTGTGCATCCAGCTGTTTGATGCGAGGATCCAGAACGTGGAGATCAGCGTACCTAACGCGACCATACAGGTGGCGAAGAAGTGCAGGCCTGGTCCGACGCGGTTCCAGCCAAACAGCATGACGCCGAGGAAGCCCGCCTCAAGGAAGAAGGCAGTCAGCACCTCATAGGTCAGCAGCGGACCGGTAATACTCCCGGCAAACTGCGAAAACCCGCTCCAGTTGGTCCCGAACTGATAGGCCATAACCAGACCTGAGACCACCCCCATACCGAAGTTCACCGCAAACACTTTCGACCAGAAGTGATAGAGATCGCGATAGGTTTCATTACGGGTTTTCAGCCACATCCCCTCAAGCACTGCCAGAAAGCTGGCAAGCCCGATAGTGATGGCCGGGAAGATAATATGGAAGGAGACAGTAAACGCGAACTGTATCCTGGCCAGATGAAAAGCATCTAATCCAAACATTGCTTACCTCATTGCCACAAAATTACGCGGAATTTTTACTTATTATTAACAAAGATGGCGCACAGAATAATTTCTGCTACGCCGTCATCAATTCCCGCCAAATGTGAGAAACCGGCAGGAACAAACGGAAAAGTAGGAGTGAATAAAACTATACCAGTAAATCTTGATTAAGATCATTGTTTTTGCGAGAAACTATCTGTTTAAAATCACTGAGTTAAGGTTAATTATCCTGCTCTATTGTGACAATGTTGTTATTAAGCTTAGCGGCTGTAAAAGAGATTACTTCTTTAAGCAGTTCATTTGATTGTTAATTACGGTAACAACCAAAACGGCAGCCTGATGTTTGCGCCAGCGCAGTGTAAAAATTATTGCACGGCCGTTTTTTAGTTAAATTAAAATTAAAAAAAACCTGTTTATAGCGAAAGGTAATTAATAACGTTTTCGCTTAGCGCCTGCTCATCTGGCAAAAAATTTACCGCGGCGAGGTCTGTGCAGATTCCGGATGTACAGACACCCGGATGGCTGTAACGCGTAAGTCGCGCACCGGGTGCAGAAAACAACCGCATAAATTGATCAAGAAAAAAGGGAGAACGGCGCCTGAAATTGGCGATTTTCTTATTTGCAGATTAATCCGGTGCGCTTTCTGAAGGTATATTTAAGAAACACCTTAAATATCTTTAAATACAGGCCGTTGTTAATATTGCAAAAAAGGCAAAAACGGCGATCCATCGACAATATTTATTACGTTCATAGATATTTCGCATTGTTGTCTGCAACCGCGAACCCTCTATAATTTGTCTTTTGAGCAACCAGGAATTTCAGGAGGCCGTTATTAATACTAACCACCAGCCACGCCATGTGTTCGGGGAACACGAAGCCCATGCTGATCTGGAGTATCAATACGATCCTCATGAGTTCGTGCGTGAAGGCGCAGAGGATTCGGAGCCAGAACCTGAGCTGATTCAGGGACTGCCGGCACCGGATGCGCTGACGCCTGCCGATCGCTATCTGGAGATGTTTGAACACGTTCAGACCTCTCATATTTTTGCTGACAGCAAAACATTTCCCGACTGCGCGCCTAAATTCGATCCGCTGGATATTCTTATCCGCTATCGTCGCCGCAAACGGGCGGGCGATCTCGATCTGGAAAAGTTTATTCATGAGCACTTTTACCTGCCGCAGGTAAATGAGAGCTTTTATGTCTCAAATCCGGATAAAACGCTGAAAGAGCACATCGATGATCTGTGGCCGGTGCTGACAAAAATGCCTCAGCAGCATATGCCACACTCCTCGCTGCTGCCGCTGCCAAAACCTTACGTGGTACCCGGCGGCCGCTTTGGCGAAACCTATTACTGGGACTCCTATTTCAGCATGCTGGGGCTGGCTGATGCCGGACGTGACGATCTGCTGCGTCATATGGCGGACAATTTTGCCTGGCTGATCGATAACTACGGTCATATTCCTAACGGAAACCGTACTTACTATCTCAGCCGCTCGCAGCCACCGGTATTTGCCCTGATGGTGGAGCTGTTTGAAGAGGATGGCATTCGCGGTGCCAAACGCTACCTTGACCAGCTGATGAAAGAGTATCAGTTCTGGATGGATGGCGCAGGTGAGCTGATGCCGCATCAGGCTTATCGTCACGTTGTGCGTATGCCCGACGGCTCTCTGCTCAACCGCTACTGGGACGATCGCGACACACCGCGTGATGAATCCTGGGTGGAAGATGTGGAGACGGCCAGCAAGTCGAGCCGTCCGGCCAGTGAGGTCTACCGCGATCTGCGCGCCGGTGCTGCATCCGGCTGGGATTACTCTTCACGCTGGCTACGCGATCCGCAGCGACTGGCGAGTATCCGTACTACGCAGTTTATCCCGGTCGATCTCAATGCGTTTCTCTACAAGCTGGAGCTGATGATCTCCACGCTATCGCACGCCCGGGGCGAAGAGCTGACGGCGCTGGCGTGGCAGAAAAAAGCGGATGCGCGCAAGCAGGCGATTAACCGTTACCTCTGGGATACCACCGCAGGCGTTTATCGTGACTACGACTGGCGCAACGAGCGGTTTGGCGCCTTTACTGCCGCTGCGGTTGTACCGCTGTTCCTCGGCCTCGCTTCGCCTGAGCAGGCGCATCTGCAGGCGATTGCGCTGCGCCAGCTGCTGCTGACGCAGGGCGGACTGCTGACCTCGATGGTCGAGAGCGGCGAGCAGTGGGACGCGCCTAACGCCTGGGCACCGCTGCAGTGGATGGCCGTAGTGGGGCTGAATCATTACGGTGAAGAGACGCTGGCCACTGAGATTGCGGTGAACTGGCTGACGACGGTGAAAAACTTCTACTCGCTGCATCACAAGCTGGTTGAGAAATATGATATCAGCGGCGATCGGGCGCGTCCGGGCGGCGGCGGCGAATATCCGCTGCAGGACGGTTTTGGCTGGACCAACGGCGTGACGCGTCGTCTGCTGACGATGTATGGTCATC
The DNA here is from genome assembly GCF_003057675.2 of Pantoea sp. RIT413. Classification (NCBI taxonomy): domain Bacteria; kingdom Pseudomonadati; phylum Pseudomonadota; class Gammaproteobacteria; order Enterobacterales; family Erwiniaceae; genus Pantoea; species Pantoea sp. RIT413. Next base: position 2,232 of record NZ_QBJB02000021.1, on the reverse strand, counting down.
TGCTGGCAGATTAACTCTGCCCTGCAGTTCAGAGGAGGTCGCCCGCAGGCGACCTTTTTTTATTTCTGCTGCTGCAAAAAGGCGAGCAGGTCGGCGTTGAGTCGATCCTGATGAGTAACAGCAAAGCCGTGCGGTGCATTGTCATACACTTTCAGCTGTGAATGTTTAATCATCTCATGCGCCAGCTTGCCGGTCGCCTCAAAGGGTACGACCTGATCGTTACTGCCGTGGATCACCAGCGTGGGCACATCGACTTTAGCGATATCATCCCGGAAGTCCGTCTCTGCAAACGCCGTAACGCAGTCGATAGTCGCTTTCAGCGAAGCGAGCAACGCGATATTGAGCGTCTGGGTCAGCACCCCGTCTGAAACCTGCTGTCCGGCATTCAGACCATAAAACGGCGTGGCAAAATCGCTGATGAACTGCGCACGGTCCTGACGTAATCCCGCCCTGATATCATCAAAGACCGCCTGTTCCGGGCCTTCCGGATGATCCGCTTTCCGGCCAAACACCGGCGTCACGGCACCCAGCAGCACCAGCGATTTTACTTTTGCGCTGCCGTAGCGGCCAATGTAGCGCGTGACATCGCCTCCGCCCATTGAAAACCCTACCAGCGTAATCTCTTCCAGCTGGAGATGTTCGATCAGGTCATGGATATCATCAGCGAAGGTATCGTAGTTATACCCTTCCCACGGCTGCTCTGAGCGGCCAAAACCGCGACGGTCAAACGCGATAACCCGATAGCCCCGCTCCGCGAGGAAAGTCAGCTGGCTGTCCCACATATCCGCATCCAGCGGCCAGCCGTGGCTGAACAGCACTGGCTGGCCGCTGCCCCAGTCTTTAAACCAGAGCGTAACGCCATCTTTAGTCTGAAAGGTGCTCATCTCATTCTCCGTATGTGGCCGATAACAGGCAGTTTTATTGCCGGCAGAGATCGCCGCAGCAATAATCGCAGACAAGTTTAGGCGCATTACGCGAACAGGGGTGACAGCGGATGCGTTTAATACTTAAACGTCGCGTCTCTCCTGCCCGGAGGCAGCAAGCCTTATCCCCTGTTTTCCGTTACGCTTCACCTGATACATCGCCTCGTCCGCCCGTTTCAGCGCATCATCAAAGCTCTCTTTTGCCCGTACCTGAGCCACCCCGATTGAAGCGCCAATCTGTGCGAGACCGTTGTCGACATCAAACGGCTGCAGCGCCGCCTCCAGCACCGCCTGCGCCAGAATCCGCACTTTAGGGTAGTCGATCAGGAATGGCATCAGCAGCACAAACTCATCACCGCCGAGCCTGCCTGCCAGCACCACAGGCGGCAGAGCGTCCAGCATCCGCTGGCTGAGCTGGATCAGCACTTCATCACCGCTGCGATGACCGAGCGTATCATTGACGTGTTTGAAGTTGTCCAGATCGATAAACGCCACACAGAGCGGCCCTCCGGCATGCATCTGCGCAAACTGAACGGAGAGCGCATGGCGATTGGCGAGACCCGTCAGCGGATCGTGATGCGCCAGCAGCGCAAGCTGAGCCTCATAATTTTTCTCTTTGGTCATATCGATATGCGTACCGGTCACACGCAGCGGATTACCCGCCGCATCCCACTCGCTGACGCGACCGCGGTCCAGCACCCAGGTAATTTTGCCATTTTTGCCAATCATGCGGTGCAGCGCCTCATACCACGGTGCCCGCCCTTCGATATGGTCGTAAAACGCCCGCAGCACCTCATCAGCATCTTCCGGATGCAGGCACTCCCGCCAGGCATCAAACCGCGCTTTGGTCTCTTTCGGCTGAAAGCCGAGCATCGCCCCCCAGCGCCGGTTGAATATCACCAGTTTGCCGCTGGGAATGTCCAGCTGCCACAGGCAGAGTCCGGTGCCATCCAGCGCAGCGCTGAGTTTATTGCGCGCATCATGCGCAATGCGCTTCAGGCGCGCGTTGTGTTTTTTCAGGTTCTGGATCTGCTGACGCAGGGCTTCTTCAGACATAGTCAATTACGGTGAGAAAATAAACGCTATTTTGCCTGTCCTGAATTTTCTGTAAACAGACGAGGTGAAAAGCCGACGAGTTTCGGAAAATTGTCCCAACCGCAGAAGTAATGGCGCATTATCGGCCAGTTTTCAGTTTGCTTTGTCTGTTGGGGCGGGGGGCGCGGCAGCGCGGGACTGGGCGCTTAGCAGCGCGGGGCACTGAGGGAGTTCCGCCCGCCAGGCTTCTGGCAGTTTCAGCGGCGCTTGCGCA